>JAHWKP010000085.1 GCA_019347775.1 Actinomycetota bacterium
GGATGTCGAACTGTCGGTCGCCCTTGCAGTGCGACATGTCGGCTGCGCTTCCCTGTGCGGCGCCGGGGCCGCCGCCGCCCGGACGCGGCGCCGCGCTACCTGTCCGGCCCGTACCGACGACCGTTCCTCCCGGGCCGCCACCCGCGTCGACTGGGGCGCCCTCGGCAGTGAAGAGCTCGCCGGTTTCGGGGTCGACAAAGACGCCTTCGACATCGCTCTGCACCAGGCCGGGCGGTAGCGGGCTCTGGGTGGCGACTTCGTCGCCGGAAGGCAGAGATGGAGCGACCGCTATGAAGAGGGCCTGGGCCAGAATGACGGCGAGAAAGGGTCGATAGAGCTTGAGCTTCGAGCTCCCCATCCTTCCTCCTTCGGTTGCACGCCGTACCCGACGCGGTGACGCCGGTCACACTGCGGCACGAGCATAGGCACGGCGCAACCGCTCCGGCTGTCGCCGGAAGGGAACTGCCGGGGAAGAGCCTCGCTTAACCGCGGAGAGCGTCGGCCACGAAGTCGACGCAGGCGGTGAGGCACACGATGTCCTCGGGGGGCGTGGCCGGGAACGTGGCGATCCGGATCTGGTTGCGCCCGAGCTTGCGGTAGCCCTCCAGGTCGACGATCCCGTTCGCTCGCAGGGCGGCGCACAGGTCGTCGGCGGAAACGGATTCGTCCAGATCGATCGTCACCGTCACCGGACTGCGGTGGTCGGGATTGGTGACAAAGGGCGAGGCGAACTCCGACGCCTCGGCCCACTGGTAAAGGTGCGAGCTCGACTCCGCCGACCTTGCCACCGACCAGGCGAGTCCGCCGTTCTCGACCATCCACTCGAGCTGGTCGCACATCAGGAACAGCGTCGCCAGCGCCGGAGTGTTGAGCGTCTGGTCCTTGGCCGAGTTCTCCGCCGCCTGGACGAGGTCGAGCGACGCCGGTATCCACCGGCCGTTGTCCTTCGTGCTGACCAACCGTTGTGAACGCTCTAGTGCGGCCGGTGACATGAGTGCGATCCACAGTCCGCCGTCTGCCGCGAACACCTTCTGCGGGGCGAAGTAGTAGGCGTCGACTCCGGCGTCGGCCAGGTCGATGTCGATGGCACCGGCTGCCGATGTGGCGTCCACCAGCACGAGCGAGTTCTCGTCGGCGCCCGCCGGCTTGGCGACCGGGGCCGATACTCCAGTAGAGGTCTCGTTGTGGGTGAGGCAGTAGGAGTCGATCCCGGGCATGGCCTTGGCGTCGGGACGGCTACCTGGCTCGGCCTCGATGACCTCGGGAGTTTCCAGATGGGGGGCGTCGGCGACCACGCCGGCGAAGCGAGAGGAGAACTCGCCGAAGGCGAGGTGCTCCGAGCGGCGCTCGACCAGGCAGGCGGCGGCCGCGTCCCAGAACGCGGTCGTCCCCCCGTTACCGAGCACGACCTCCCAGCCCTCGGGCAGCGAGAAGAGGTGTCGCAGGTCGGCCCGGATGCGCCCGACTACGGACTTCACGTCCGTGCGACGGTGACTGGTTCCGAGGTAGAGGTCGGCGGCCTTGGCCAGCCTCTGGGCGGCTTCGGGCCGCACCCGCGAGGGACCGGACCCGAACCGCCCGTCCTCGGGCAGCAGCTCCCGCGGAATCTCGATCATCTGGGCGTACTTTGGCAGGTAGGGGCGATCGAAGTACGCCCGCTCGGGATGGACACCGCGAAACCTTGTCAGGTCGCGGCGAGCCCCTATGCCACTATCAGCCGATGGGCCGAATGTCGCTGCGACTGGCTGCGGTCGCTGAGTCCGCCACCCTCGCCGTAGACGCCAAGGCCAAGGCCCTGGCCGCCGCGGGAGAGCCGGTGGTCAGCTTCGGTGCCGGCGAGCCGGACTTCCCGACGCCGGGCCACATCGTGCAAGCCGCGGCCGCCGCCTGTGCCGATCCCAAGGCCCACAAGTACAGCCCGACCGCGGGTCTGCCCGAGCTCCGCGAGGCGATCGTCGAGCGGACAGTCGCCGACCTCGGTTTGCAGGCCAAGTCCAGTCAGGTGCTCGTCACCAACGGCGCCAAGCAGGCCGTCTACAACACCTTCGGAGCGTTGTGCGATCCGGGCGACGAGGTGCTGGTCCCGCGCCCTACTGGACTACCTACCCAGAGTGCATCGCCCTCGGCGGCGGCGTGCCGGTCGCGGTTCTGACATCCGAGGCCAATGGCTTCCGGGTGACGGTCGACGATCTGGAGGCGGCCCGCACCGACCGCACCAAGGCGGTGCTGTTCGTGTCGCCGTCGAACCCCACCGGCGCGGTGCATTCCCGCGCCGAGATCGAGGCCATCGGCAAGTGGGCATCCGAACACGGACTGTGGGTCGTGACCGATGAGATCTACCACCAGCTGGTCTACGGCGACGCCGAGCACCACTCGCTTCCCGTCGTCGTGCCCGAGATGGCGGAGCGCGCCGTGGTACTGAACGGCGTGTCGAAGACCTACGCGATGACAGGATGGCGGGTGGGGTGGATGATCGGACCGCCGGATGTCATATCCGGCGCCGCCAACTACCAGTCGCACACCACCTCCAATGTGGCCAACGTCTCCCAGCGGGCCGCCCTCGCCGCACTGACCGGCGACCAGCAGTGCGTCCTCGAAATGAGGGAAGCCTTCGAGCGCCGCCGCAAGCGCGCCGTCGACATGCTCAACGGCATCGACGGGGTGACTCTGGCCGAGCCCCGTGGCGCGTTCTACGTCTTCCCGAACCTCTCCGCCCACCTGGGGCGCGACATCAGGGGCCGGCGGCCGCAGACGACTCTCGAACTGGCCGATCTGCTCCTCGACGAAGCCAAGATCGCGATCGTGCCGGGCGAGGCCTTCGGACTGCCCGGTTACGCCCGGCTCTCCTATGCCCTGGGAGACGACGCCCTCGTAGAAGGGCTCACTCGCCTGGGCGACATCCTCTCGGAGGGTTCCTGACCATGCCCCGCGTGCTGGTGACCGAGAAGCTGGCCGAGAGAGGACTGACTGCGCTTGCCGACGCCGGCCACGACGTCGAGGTCCGCCTCGGGCTGAGCCCGGCCGAACTGGTGGAGGCCGTCGCCGGAGTGTCGGCCCTCATCGTGCGTTCGGCCACCAAGGTGACCGCCGAAGTGCTCGAAGCCGGCACTTCGTTGGTGGTCGTGGGACGAGCCGGCGTCGGGGTCGACAACGTCGACGTCGAAGCGGCCACCCGCCGCGGCGTCATGGTGGTCAACGCTCCGGTGGCCAACATCTTGTCCAACGCCGAGCACACCATGGCCCTGCTCTTGAGCCAGGCCCGCAACATCTCCCGGGCCGACAACGCCCTGCGGTCGGGTCGCTGGGAACGGGCCAAGTGGGAGGGCGTCGAGCTCTACGGCAAGACCCTCGCCATCCTCGGGCTCGGCAACGTCGGGCGCCTGGTGGCGCAGCGGGCGTCGTCTTTCGGGATGCGGATCACGGCTTACGACCCCTTCGTGGCTCCCGACCGGGGCCGTCAGCTCGGAGTGGAGCTCGGCACCCTCGACGAGGTCGTGGCCCAGGCCGACTTCATCGCGGTGTGCCTGGCCAAGACCCCCGAGACGGTCGGCATTGTCGGCAAGGATTTGCTGGCCAAGGCCAAGCCGGGCGTGCGCATCGTCAACTCGGCCCGGGGCGGGCTGATCGACGAGGACGCGTTGAACGAAGCGCTGGCCTCGGGCCACGTCGGCGGCGCCGCCCTCGACGTGTTCGATAACGAGCCCGGCGAGGGGGCCGAGGTCGACAACCCGTTGTTCGGGCACGAGAACGTGGTCGTCACCCCGCACCTCGGGGCCTCGACCCGCGAAGCCCAGGACAAGGCGGGGGTCACCATCGCCCAGCAGGTGGTGCTGGCCCTGGCCGGCGAGTTCGTTCCCTTCGCCGTGAACATCGCGGCGGCCGAAGCGTCGGAGACGGTGCGCCCCTTCCTGCCGCTGGCCGAGCAGCTCGGCCGGGTGTTCGGCTCGCTGTCGGCTTCCCTGCCGGACCAGGTCGAGATCGACTACCAGGGCGCGCTCGCCGCCGAGGACACCCGCATCCTCACCCTGGCCACCCTCAAGGGCATCTTCTCGGTGGCCGGTCTGGACGAGCCCGTTTCCTACGTCAACGCGCCGCAGGTTGCCGCCGCCCGCGGCCTGGCCTACCGCGAGTCCCGTTCGGCGGCGTCACCCGACTTCGTCAACCTGTTGACCGTCCGCGGGGGAGAGCACGCCATCTCGGGAACGCTCGCCGGGGCGCGGGGCACGCCGCGGCTGGTGATGTTCGACGGCCACGCGGTGGAGGTGCCGCCTGCTCCCAACATGCTGGTGGTGCGCAACGACGACCGGGCCGGGATGATCGGCCTGGTGGGCACGGTGCTGGCCGACGCCGGGGTGAACATCGCCGACATGGCCGTGGGGCGTTCGGCCGAGGGAGGCACTGCGCTCATGGTGCTGGCCACCGACCAGGCCGTGCCCGAAGAAGTGGTGGCCCGCCTGGTGTCGGAGCCGGGGATCTTGGCTGCCGACCCCGTCTACGCCTGAGGGGGCCTCTTCTTGGCGGGAGACGCCTTCTTGACCGGCCCCGGCTTGTCGGCCGGAGCGGCCTTCTTCTTGGCGGCCTTCTTCTTGGCGCCCGCCTTCTTGGGGGCTGACTTCTTCGCAGCGCTCTTCTTGGGAGCGGCCTTCTTCGGGGCCGCCTTCTTGCCCGGCTCGTCGCTCGGCGCCTGAGGCGACCATCCAGGGGGCGGCGGCTGCTGAGCGGCCGGCGGAGGCTGGGGGGCGGCCGGAGACGGACGGGTGGTAGCTCTAGCCGTCGCCTTCGACACATCCGGAGATGGCGGTGGCGGGGGCCACTCGCCAGGGGAGTCTCCGGAGGGTGATTGCAGCCACAACCTGCGGACCTTGGCCGCCGCGTAACCGAGACCGGCGATCAGACCCAGGCGCAGCCCGAAACGGAACGAGCGCTTGATCACCGCGCCAACGCTAGCGGCGCACGGGTAGGTTCAGATCCGATGGCACCTGAGCTCGAATTGCCCGGTCCGCTGGTCGACGCGAAGTGGCTGGCGGCGAATCTGGACCATCCCGACCTGGTAGTGGCAGATGTGCGATGGAGCCTGACGGGTCCGGACGCGGGTCGCGCCGCCTACGAGGAGGGCCACATTCCCGGCGCGGTCTTCGTGGACCTCGATGCCGAGCTGGCTGCGACTCCCTCGGATCCGGGCAAGGGCGGTCGCCACCCCTTGCCGGCCAGCGCCGCTTTCGCGGCCGCCATGTCGGGCAAGGGCATCGGCGACAACCACGTGGTCGTGGCCTACGACGACTCCGGTGGCTCGACGGCGGCGAGGCTCTGGTGGATGCTCGACGCGCTGGGCCACCCCGCCGCGGTGCTCGACGGCGGCATCGCGGCCTGGGACGGGTTCATCCAGACCGAGGCGCCCGACCGGCCCCTGGCCATGTTCAGCGAGAAGCCGTGGCCCGCCAAGGCCGTGGCCGACGCCGACGCGGTGGCCGAGGCAGCCGAAAAGGGCGTCCCGCTCATCGACGCCCGCACCCCCGAGCGGTTCAGAGGCGAACAGGAGCCCGTCGACGCCCGGGCCGGACACATTCCCGGCGCCGTCAATGTCCCCTGGGCGGAGAACCTCACCGACGAGCGGCGCTTTCAGCCGCCCCGCACCCTGCGGGACCGCTATGCGGCCGTGGGCGTCGACCCGAGCGGCACCGACGACGGGGAAGCGCCGATCGTCTACTGCGGGTCGGGAGTCACCGCCTGTCATGACGTCCTGGCCCTGCGGGCCGCCGGCGTCGGGCCCGTGCGCCTGTACGTCGGTTCGTGGTCGGAGTGGAGCGCCGACCCCGATCGCCCGATCGCCACCGGAAACGAGGAGACACCCCAACCATGAGCAAGCCACTCGGTCCCTACACCCCGGTCGTGCGAGCCGGCGACTTCCTGATCACGTCAGGACAGATCGGACAACTCGAAGGCAAGCTGGTCGACGGCGGCATCGTCGCCGAGACCCGCCAGGCCATGGAGAACCTGAAGACGGTGCTCGAGTCCGAGGGGGCGTCGCTTTCCGACGTCGTCAAGACCACGGTCTTTCTCGCGGACATCGACGAATGGCCCGCCATGAACGACCCCTATATCGAGGCCCTCGGCGACCACCGCCCCGCTCGATCCGCCTTCGGAGTCGGTGCCCTTCCCATGGGAGCCAGGGTCGAAATCGAAGCCTGGGCCTACCGCCCTGCCTCCTGAGGCGCCCGCCGCCGAACCGGCCGTATCCGACAAGGTCATCTGGGGCCTGGCGCTCCCGGCGCTAGGCACCCTTGCGGTCGAGCCCCTCTACCGGTTGGCCGACACCGCCATCATCGGTCGCCTGGGCACGCTCCCCCTGGCCGGGCTGGCCCTGGCGTCGGTGGTCATGGGCACGCTCACGTTCCTGTGCTTCTTCCTGACGACGGGCACGACCGCCCGAGTCGCCTTCCTGAGCGGGAGGGGAGCCCACCGCTCGGCGGCCGAGGTCGTGCCCCAGGCGCTGTGGGTGGCCGCGGCATTGGGTATCTCGCTGGCTGCGCTCGTCGTCGTCGCGGCGCGGCCGCTGGCCGAGTTGGTCGGTGGCGAGCCCGCCGTCATCGACGAAGCCGTGACCTACCTGCGAATCAGCGGCCTGGCCATTCCCATGGTGCTGGTCGCCTTCGTCGGCAACGGCTGGCACCGGGGGCGCTCCGACACCCGCACGCCGCTCACCATCGTGGTGGTGGCCAACGTGTTGAACGTGGGGCTCGATCTGTTCTTGGTCTACGGCCTCGACCTCGGCCTGGCGGGCGCGGCCATCGGCACGGTGATCGCCCAGAGCGTCGCCGGCGTTTGGTTCGCGACGCTCCTCGTGCGGGCGATCGTGCGACACGAGGCCGGCGTGCGGCCCCACCGTACGGAACTGGTCCGCATCCTTCGCGTTGCCCGACAGGTGGGCCTGCGCACGGCCGCTCTGCTGGCGACGCTGGCACTGGCGACCGCGGTGGCTTCGCGGATCTCGGCCGAATCTCTGGCGGGGCACCAGATCGCCTTCCAGATGTTTTTGTTCCTGGCGCTGTCGGTGGACGCCCTCGCGGTGGCGGCCCAGGCGCTGGTCGGCACGTCGCTGGGCCGCGGCGGCGTGGAGGAGGCCCGCGCCGTGGGACGGCGGGGCGTGAGGATGGGGGTGGTCGTAGGCGCCGTACTGCCAGGGGTCGTGCTCGTCACGTCGCCCTTGATCCCGCGCCTGTTCACAGGTGACGCTTCGGTGATCGATCGGGCATCGGTCGCCCTGGTAGGGCTGGCGGTGCTCCAGATCCCCGCAGCGGTGGCGTTCACGCTCGACGGGGTGCCCGCCGACCTGGTGCTCGACGACTGGACACCAGGACCCGACAGCACCACGCGGCTGCTGTTCCGAAGCGGCGGGGGCGCCTGGGAGGCGGTGTCCACCCGCGCGGGGGACGGCCCCCTCGGCGTCGCCCCGCCGACACCGCTAGGGCCTGCAGCCAGCGGGTTCACCGTCATCGACCGGGCCGCGGCCGGCCGCGGAACCTCGAGACGTCCCTGCCCCCCGACGTGCAGCTCGACGGACGTGCTGCTCGTGCAGGACCCTGCCGATGGCAGCCTCCACCTCGAGGA
>JAHWKP010000086.1 GCA_019347775.1 Actinomycetota bacterium
AGGGAGGCCATACCGTCGCCTTATTGCCTAGCGCGTCGCCGACCAACCTCGCCGGGCGGCAATTCGGCACCACTCACGGCAGGTTCCACGTGCACTTGGTCGGGTAGGAGAAGGGAGGAGATGCGTCCGCCGGAATCCAGCACCGCATCCGGCCTCGCCACTGATCTCTCGCGGGCCGTCCGGGGCGAAGTGCGCTTCGACGAAGGAAGTCGTCACGTGTACTCCACCGACGCGTCGAACTACCGGCAGGTGCCGATCGGCGTTGTGGTCCCGGAGCACGCCGGCGACGTGGTGGCGGCCATGGAGGTCTGTCGATCCCACGATGTGCCCGTGCTCGGCCGGGGAGGGGCGACGAGCCTCGCCGGCCAGTGCTGCAACACCGCGGTGGTGTTCGACTTCTCCAAATACATGCACGGGGTCCTAGATGTCGATCCGGGGGCCCGACGAGCCGAGGTCCTGCCCGGGACCGTGCTTGACCGGCTCAGGGAGACCGCCGAGCGCCACCATCTGACCTTCGGTCCTGATCCGGCGACGCACAGCCAGTGCACGCTCGGCGGAATGATCGGCAACAACTCCTGCGGCGTGCACTCGATCATGGCGGGCAAGACCGTCGACAACATCGAAGAACTCGAAGTCCTGACCTACGACGGCGCCCGCTTCCGTGTCGGTCCGACCGACGAAGACGAGTTGCACCGAATCATCGGAGACGGCGGGCGTCGAGGCGAGATCTATGCCGGGATGCGGGACATCCGCGACCGCTACGGGGACCTCATCCGCAAGAACTTCCCGGACGTCCCACGGCGGGTCTCGGGCTACAACCTCGAGCAGCTACTTCCTGAAAACGGGTTCAACCTGGCGCGGGCGCTGGTCGGCACTGAGAGCACCTGCGCGCTCGTGCTGCAAGCCACCGCCCGGTTGGTCGACAGCCCCCAGGAGCGGTCCTTGGTCGTCGTGGGCTTCGGCGACGTCTACGAGGCCGCCGACCGAGTCCCCGAAGTCCTCGAGTCGGGCCCCATCGGATTGGAAGGCATCGACGAGATGTTGGTGCGCGACATGTATCGCAAGCGTCTTCACCGCCGGGAGCTCGACCTGCTGCCGAAGGGCAACGGATGGCTCCTGGCCGAGTTCGGCGCCGACACTCAAGACGAGGCCCACGCCAAAGCCGAAGAGATGATGCGGAGCCTCGGGCGCTCCGACGGCGTCACCGAGATGCGGCGGTACGACGACCCGGAGGAGGCCGCGAAGGTCTGGGACGTCCGCGAATCAGGCCTGGGGGCCACCGCCCGGGTGCCCGGAGACCCCGATACGTGGCCGGGATGGGAGGACTCGGCCGTTCCGCCCGAGCGGTTGGGCGAATACCTGCGCAAGTTGCGCCAGCTGATGCGGCATCACGGTTACGAGGGCGCCTTCTACGGGCACTTCGGCGACGGCTGCCTGCACTGTCGAATGTCGTTCGACCTCGTAAGCCCCGAGGGACTTCGGGCCTGGCGGTCGTTCCTGGAGCAGGCAACCGACCTGGTGATTTCCTTCGGCGGATCGCTCTCCGGCGAACACGGAGACGGACAGCAAAGGGGCGAACTGCTCTCGACGATGTTCGGTGACGAAGTCGTGCAGGCCTTCCGCGAATTCAAGGGAGTGTGGGATCCCCGGGGCCGCATGAACCCCGGCAAGGTGGTCGACGCCCATCGCCTCGACGAGAACCTCCGGCTGGGCGCTGACTACCGCCCGCCGGCCACCAAGACCCACTTCCAGTTCCCCGACGACGACGGCGACTTCGCGCGCGCAACGCAACGTTGTGTCGGGGTCGGGAAGTGCCGTCGGGCGGCCGGCGGGGTGATGTGCCCCAGCTATCAGGTGACGATGGAGGAGGAGCACTCCACCCGCGGCCGGGCCCGTGCGTTGTTCGAGATGCTCAGTGGCCGCTGGCCCGGTGAGGGTTGGCGCAGCCCCGACATCAAGCGGGCCTTGGACCTGTGCTTGGCCTGCAAAGGATGCAAAGGGGAGTGCCCGGTCAACGTCGACATGGCGACCTACAAGGCCGAGTTCCTCTCCCACTTCTACCGGCGCCGGCTGCGTCCGGCCGCCGCCTACAGCATGGGCCTGATCATGTACGGAGCCCGGTTGGCGGCCCGCATGCCTCGCCTCGCCAATCTCGCCACCTCGACGCCGGGATTGTCGAGGGCGCTGAAGCGCGTCGCCGGCGTGGCGCCAGAGCGGTCCATCCCTCAATTCGCGGACGAGACCTTCACTAGCTGGTTCCGCCGCAGAGACGCCAACGCCTCAGTGCCGGGAACCCGCAGTCCCGTCGTGCTGTGGCCCGACACCTTCAACGACCACTTCCATCCGGATACCGCCAGGGCCGCAACGGCGGTTCTGGAAGCGGCGGGATTTGAAGTCCGGATACCCAATGGATGGGTCTGTTGCGGCCGACCCCTCTACGACTACGGCTTCCTCGGCCAAGCCAAGCGGTTGCTACGGCGGACGCTACGCCTACTCGAAGACGAAATCCGCGAGGGAATCCCTGTCGTGGTGCTGGAACCGAGTTGCGCCGCGGTGTTCCGGGACGAACTCGTCAACCTGTTCCCCCGCGACCGGGACGCCCGCCGGCTCAGCACCCAGACCTTTGTGCTGGCCGAGTTCCTCGACAAAAAGGCGCCGGACTTCGACTTGCCCAACGTCGAAGGCCGAGCCGTGGTCCAGCCTCACTGTCACCACAGCTCGATTCTGGACTTCGACGCCGAGACGCGCGTCCTCGGGCGGCTGGGTCTCGATGCCGAGATCCTTGACTCGGGCTGCTGTGGAATGGCCGGTTCATTCGGCTTCGAACGCGGGGAGCACTACGAGGTCTCCATGCGCTGCGCCGAGCGGGTGCTGCTACCGGCTGTGCGCGACTTGAGCGACGGCACGATGGTCATTGCCGACGGATTCAGCTGTCGGGAACAGGTCGCTCAGGCCGGCGGCCCCAAGACACTCCACCTGGCCGACGTCATCAACGCCGGCATCGAACATCCACCGACACGGAAGGAATGACATGAAGAAGATCGCCTCGGAGCTACTCGTCGAGCGGCTTGTGGACTGGGGAGTGGACACCGTCTTCGGACTCCCCGGAGACGGCATCAACGGGATCATGGAGGGGCTGCGTCGCCATCAGGACCGGATCAAGTTCGTGCTCGTGCATCACGAGGAGGCGGCCGCGTTCATGGCGACCGGGTACGCCAAGAGCACCGGGCGGCTGGGCGTGTGTCTGGCGACGTCCGGGCCCGGTGGCCTGCACCTGCTCAACGGGCTCTACGACGCCAAGCTCGACCATGTGCCGGTCCTGGCGATCACCGGAATGCAGGGCATGAAGCTGCTGGGCACCGGGTTCCAGCAGGAGGTCCACCTCGAAAAGGTCTTCGACGACGTAGCCGACTACAACGCCATGATCCATGTCCCCGTGCAGATCCCCAGCCTGGTCGACCACGCCGTGAGGACGTCGTTGTCGCATAACACCGTGTCGCACCTCACCTTCCCGGTGGATCTCCAGGAGGCCGACGCCGATGCCGATCCGTGGGAAGGCGGAATGGGCACCGGCCGCACGCCCGCCAACGAGCCCGTCTTCATCCCGGCGCCCGGAGTACCGCGGGCTTCGGACCTCAGCCGCGCCGCCGAGGTGCTCAATGCAGGCTCGAAGGTGGCGATGCTCGTCGGCACCGGCGCCCTCAACGCCCGGTCCGAGGTGCTGGCCATGGCCGAAGCCCTCGCCAGTCCGGTCATCAAGACCCTGCCCGGCAAGGCAGTCGTGCCCGACGACCACCCACTGACGACCGGTGGGCTGGGCCTGCTCGGCACCGAGCCGTCGGAGGACGCCATTGAGGGCTGCGACACCCTCTTCATGGTCGGGACGAGCTTCCCGTACACGGCCTATCTCCCGGAGCCGGGGTCGGTGAAGTGTGTACAGATCGATTCGGATCCCGTGCGTGCCGGAAACCGGATGCCGACCGACATTCCGTTGGTGGGTGACGCGGCCGAGACGCTGAGCGCCCTGCTGCCACTCGTGGAGCGCAAGACCGACCGGGGATTCTTGGAGGACGCCCAAAGCTCCATGGAGAAGTGGCGTGAGAACATGGACTCGCTCGAGGACGAGTCGCGGCACCCGATCCAGCCGCAATATCTGATGTCGGTGGTGAACGAACTGGCGTCGGACGACGCCATCATGTGCACGGATTCGGGCACGATCGCCACTTGGGCGGCGCGGCACTTCGACATCCGAGGCGACCGCCAGTTCTATCTCTCCGGCAACCTCGCCACCATGGCTCCGGGACTGCCCTACGCCATCGCTGCTCAGTGGGCCCACCGCGACCGTCAGTGCATCGCCTTCGTGGGCGACGGTGGCTTCGCAATGCTCATGGCCGAGTTCCTCACCGCGAGCCGGTACGGGCTCCCCGTCAAGATCGTGGTGTGCAACAACGGGGTTCTCGGTCAGATCCTCTGGGAGCAGATGGTGCTCGGCTTTCCCGAGTTCGGCGTGCGCTGGGAGAAGCACGCCGACTTCGCACCGTGGGCCAAGTCCTGCGGCGGATTCGCGGCGCGGGTGGAGAAGGCAGACGAGTTGCAGTCGACGGTTGCGGCCGCGCTGTCCCACTCCGGGCCGGCCCTGGTCGACGTGGTGGTCAATCCAGACGAGCCACCAATGCCGGCGAAGATCAAGTACAAGCAGGCCAAGGGATTCGCCGAGGCGTTCCTGAAGGGCCAGCCTCGCCGGGCTTCGATCCTGTCGACCCTGTTCCGCGACAAGTTGTCGGAGCTCCGGTCATGACCGGCGGAGCGGCGACGTGAAAGTCCAGCTGTCGCACGGCGACGGCGGACTGCGCACATACGTGGCGGTTCTCGACAAGGGAGACGAGGCCGTTTCTGCGCTTACCGAGTGGGCTGCGGAGGAAGGCGTGCGGGGATCCTCGCTGGCCGCCATCGGCGCTTTCCAACGCGCCACCGTGGCGTACTTCGATCGCGACACCATGAACTACCAGGAGATTCCGGTTAGCGAACAGGTCGAGGTTCTGTCTCTGCTCGGCAATATCGGAATTGCCGACGACGAGCCCAAATTGCATGCTCATGTCGTGCTGGGACGCAGAGACGGCACGACCGTTGGCGGCCACCTGCTCGAGGGCGTGGTGTGGCCGACGCTCGAAGTCTTCGTGACCGAGGCGCCCGCGCCGCTCCGGCGAAGCACGGACGAGGAGACCGGGCTGCCGCTGATCGATATCGACCGCGGGTAGATCTCCTAGGGAAGGATCCGCGCGACCAAACCGGCGATCCGGTTGCGGATGTCGGCCTGCAGAGAGCGGGGCTTGGCCCGGTCGTCGAAGCGACCGTGGGCCGCGTAGTCGCCTTCGACGGTGAGGAAGAGGTTCCCGGGTGCGTCGGGGTCGGCCGGGTCCTCGGTGAGCTGAGACTTCACGCCGTTGCGAGCGAGGTACCGGTCGAGGAGGCTCGGCGCGAGTCGGTTGGCGAGGATGGTCGCGACGGTGGGACCGCCGACCCAGACTTCGCGACCGGGGTGGTCGGCGGCGGCCACGATCGACCGGGCCGCGACCTCGGGTTGGAAAATCGGCGGTACCGGTTGCGGGCGGCGGTTGAACTTCAGTCGGGACCAGTCGAACTGCGGCGTGTTCAGGGCAGGCAGGTGGACGGAGACAACACTCACGTCCGAACCCTCCTCCATCAGCTCGGTACGCAGTGAATCGACAAAGCCTCGGATGGCGTGCTTGGAAGCGCAATAGGCGGCCTGGGCGGGGATGGCCCGGTATGCCAACGCCGAGCCGACCTGGACGATGACGCCCCGGTTTCTCGGCCGCATGTGGTCCAAGGCAGTGAGCACGCCGTGGACACTTCCCAGGTAGGTCACCTCGGTGACTCTCTTGATCTCCTGGGCGGAGAGGTCGATGACCCGGCCGAAGACCGAGGCCATGGCGTTATTAACCCATACGTCTATCGGGCCCAGTTCGGACTCGATTTGGGCGGCCGCGTCTTCCACAGCCCGGGCGTCGGCGACGTCAGCCGAGATGCCGAGCCCGGCGCCGGCCAGCTCCTGGAGTTCCTTCTCGGTCTCCCGCAGCCGTTGCTCGTCGCGGGCGATGACCGCCACTCGGTCGCCGCGCTGAGCGAACTCCCTCGCGGTGGCCCGGCCCACGCCGGCGGACCCGCCGGTGACGACTACGACGCGGGGAGGAACACTCACTCTGGCCTACTACCCGGGCCGCTGTAGGCCGAACCGCGGAGCGAGTAGTTCGGTCAGTTCCCTGACTTGATACGAGCCAGATCGGCGCGGTCGGCGTCGTCGAACGAGTCGGGGGGATTGGCCCCGAAGACCTGACTGATCGCCGTGGATTCGACGGCCCAGTACATGACAGATTCCCGGTTCGATGAATGCCCGGGGTGGTCCGGATCGGCCCGACCCGTGTTGAGGTAGAGATCGACCAATCCGAGCAGGTGACCTGCTTCATGGAGGATCACGGCCCGTTCCACTCCAGAGGAGTTGCCTACCAGTCCACCCGTCTTGCGGACCTGATCGATGAAGATCGCCATGACGTCGCCGCGGACCGCGACTCCCAGAACCCGGTCGCTGCCTTGGAAGGTGCCGTGGACGAACAGTGCCCGGATGGTGGCCGACCCGGCCGGGCGGACTGCCAACGAGTCTGCGGTGGACTGCAATTCCCCTGCGGTCCAGTTACGGGCGCCTCCGTCGATCGTGATCGGGCCGCTTCGGCCGACGTCCCGACCTGCCACTGACGAAAGGGTGGAGACCAGGTGCGAGTAGGCGCCGCTCGAGGGCTCGGCCCCCGACTGCGCCAGCATCTCCACGGTCAGGTCCTCCCGAAGCAGCACCGGAGCGAACGAGCCAGTCGGTCCGTGGGCCCGCCTTGAGTCGACTGTGGGCGATGCGGGGGTGGCGCCGCCTCCTCCGCTCGGTGCACCGCCGCCACTGGGCCGCGGTTGCGCCTGAGTCGGCGGGCGTGGGGCGGCTACCTCGCCGCCCCGAATGTCGGGATTCTGGGCTCTCACGGCGCTAGCGCCCTACCGCTAATGGCCACGCTGCTCGCTTGGGGGCGGCGTGGTCTGGCCCAGAGGATCGAGCACGGCATGGCGATCGCCGAGCGCCTCGCCCGCAGCGGCGCCCGCGGGACGGGATGGCCCAGCGCGCTCGCGCTCATGTACGCCGAGGCCGGCGACGAGAACGCCGCCCGGGCCATCTACGAGGACCAGCTGGCCGGGGGCACGCACGCGCTGCCCCGCGGCATGTTCTGGCTCACGAGCGCCGCCCTCCTCAGCGAGCTGTGCGCGAAGCTGCACGACGCCGAGCGGGCCAGGGCCCTCTACGCCGCCCTCATCCCCCATGCGCACCGCAACGTCGTCGTGGCCTACTCGTCGTTCTGGGGGCCTGTCGAGGGCTATCTCGCGCTCC
>JAHWKP010000087.1 GCA_019347775.1 Actinomycetota bacterium
ATGACGAGGTCGTAGAATTCCTTCGGCTTCATCCGCGGCAGCATGCTCATCTGCGCCCGGCTTTCGATCTGGAACACGCCCAAAGTATCGGCGCGTCCGATCATCTCATAGACTTTCGGGTCGTCCTCCTGGAGATCGTCGAGACCCATGTCGATGCCCTTGTGCGCGCGCAGCAGATCGAAGGCGCGGCGCATGCAGCCCAGCATTCCGAGGCCGAGCACGTCGACCTTCATGAAGCCGAGTTCCTCGATATCGTCCTTTTCCCATTCGATCACGCGCCGGTCCGGCATCGCCGCGGGCTCGATCGGCACGAGGTCGTCGAGCCGGTCGCGAGTGAGGACGAAGCCGCCCGGATGCTGGCTCAAATGGCGCGGCGTTCCAATCAGCTGCCGGGCGAGATCGAGCGTCAGCGAGAGCCGGCGGTCGAAGCGGTCGAGGTTCAGCTCCTCGACATGGCGATCGGCGACGCCCTCGTTCGACCAGCCCCAGACCTGCCCGGCGAGCGCGCCGGTGAGGTCTTCGGGAAGGCCGGGCACTGGTCCGAGTCCCCGGGCCAGGGTTGCGGCGACTGACCAGTGGTGAGCCACATTTTCGAGTTCCTCGTCCTCCCGCCCGAGACGGCATCGGTGC
This sequence comes from Actinomycetota bacterium, assembly GCA_019347775.1. Lineage (GTDB taxonomy): Bacteria > Actinomycetota > Acidimicrobiia > Acidimicrobiales > JAHWKP01 > JAHWKP01. The sequence goes on from JAHWKP010000087.1 coordinate 631, forward strand.
TCGGTCAGCCAGGCCGCGAGTCGGGCGTGTCGCCGAGCGCGCTCGGCCTTGGTGAGTGTCTCGTATGCGACCTCCTGCAGCACATTGGAGCGAAAGCTCCACAGGGGGTGGTCCAGTTCAATCAGGTCGCGCGAAGCGAGAGACTCGGCCGCGCGCATGCCGTTGGGATCTCCCCGGGCTTGCGCCAGAGCCTCGAGCGCTTCCAGCTCACCGACTCGACCGACGACGGCCGCGTCCTCGAGCAGGTGGCGTTCTTCGGGACTCAGTCCGTCCAGCCGGGCCGCGAGAATGCCGCGCAGGGTCGCAGGGAGGTTCTCCTGGGCCGCCGCTCCCTGTTCTTGTTCGTTGAAGAGCGCCGCGAGCTCCTCCAGGAAAAAGGCATTGCCGCCGCTGCGTTCCGCGAGAAGTTCGGCGACATTGGGGTCGCCCGCGTCGCGCATAAGGGCGGCGGCTAGTGCCTTGGCGTCGGAGGGCGACAGCGGTCCCAGGTGCACGACCATCACGTCGTGGTTGGAGAACGGCGGCTGCCACCGTTCGGCCAACTCCGGGCGGGCGGTCGCGACGAGTACGAGAGGAAGATCATGCAGACCCTCGAGCTTGCCGAGCTGGTCGAGAAGCAGCGGGTCGGCCCAGTGGAGCTCGGACAGAACAATGAGGGCGGGACGTTCCCGCGTCAATCCGCTCAACAGACCGCGGAGGGCCCGACGGGCTTCGTCCCGGGCGCGGGCCGGGTCGACGTCACGCAGACTCGACTCGTCGCCCATGAGAAGCCCGAGTCCGTCGGCCATGCGCTTGATCTCGACGTGGTCCTCCGGAAGGTTCAGGACCCCCGCCAGCTTGGCCGCGCCCTTGGCCGCTGATTCCTGGGCCGAGTCGGTGGACCGCACGTCGAAGGCCTGACGCAGAGCCTCGGCTATCGGCCACCACGGATTGGCCTCGCCATAGGGCACGCAGCGTCCCTCCAGGACGACGGCGCCGTGGGCCTGGCGGGCATGCGTGGCGAGCTCGCCCGCGAGCCGGCTCTTGCCGACGCCGGCCTCGCCCAACAGGACCACGAGCAGGGCCCGGCGCCGGACGGCGGCGGCCGCCAAGGCGGACTTGAGCAGGCTGAGCTCGTGATCTCTGCCTACAAGCGGAGTACGCGGACGCGAGCTCGGAGCGCCCGGCGGAGCGACCGCGCCGATCGCCTTCCATGCCGCGACCGGAACGCGCCGACCCCGGGTTTCGAGATGGCCGAGCGGCTCGTAGCTCACCGCGCTTCGAGTTGCCTCGTAGGTCATCGGACCGACCACGACCGTGCCAGGATCCGCGAGGCCCTTGAGCCTGCTTCCCACGTTGACGACGTCTCCCATCGCGGTGTACTCGCCGGGTCGGATCTGTCCCACGAGCGCTTCCCCGGTGTTGACGCCGATGCGGAGCTGCATCTCGGGCCGTTCGGTCGATCCTCCCTGGGCCGTCGATGCCATTTCAGATGCGGTGCGCAGCATCTGAAGGGCTGCCCTGACGGCGCGCTCGGCGTCGTCGCCGTACGCGAGTGGCGCGCCGAACATGGCGACCAGCTCGTCGCCCATGATCTTGTCGACCCGTCCTCCGTGGGCCGTGACGTCGGCAGCGAGGCGCTCGAAGCAGCTTGCGATGAGGTTCTTGAGCTGCTCGGGGTCGAGGTCCTCGCCCATGGCCGTGAATCCCACGACGTCCGCGAAGACGACGGTCACGAGACGGCGCTCGTCCTCCGCGGGGAGGTGCGCCTCGCGGTCGGAGGCAACGGACACGCTCCTACGCTACGGCTTGGCCACGGCGCCATCCCACGAAGGTGACGGGCGACACCCTGGCTGGCATACTCGCCGGTCAGCCGGTTGGATCGCCGGGCACCGCTTCCCCCACCGAAGTTACAGATTTTGCGGAGGTAGAGATGAGACGAACGAGGTGGACACCGGTGCTGACCCTGGTCTTGGCGGTAGCCGCCGGGGCATGTGGAAGCAACGGCGAGCAGGTGCTGGCAGGCGCGGCCCAGGCGACTGCCGACGCGGGCACATCGCGGATGGCGATGACGGTGTCGGCCTCGGCGCCCGATGGCTCGGGCGCTACGGCTGGCGCCGAAGACTTCACCATGAACGCCGAAGGGGTCATCGACTACGACACCGGCCACGGGATCCTGAAGATGGACCTGGGCGCGCTGGGAATGCCCGGAGCCGAAGGGGAGGCCGAGATGCGCCTGATGGGCTCGGTCGTCTACATGAAAGTTCCCGGCACCGAGCTGGGAGGCCGCCCGTGGGTGAAGTTCGACCTGGAGGCACTCGGCGAGGACGGCCAGGGTCCTGTGCCCGCACTCAACCCGGCGAGCAATGACCCGAGAGGGGTGCTCGATGCCCTGCGCGGCGTCAGCGGTGAGGTTGAAGAAGTCGGCGCCGAGGACATCCGCGGCGTGGCCACCACTCACTACCGCGCCGAGGTCGACCTCGACAAGGCCCAGGCCGAAGTGCCCGAGGAACGCCGCGCCGACTTCGAGATCTTCAGCGAACAGCTCGGCATAGACACCCTCCCGATCGATGTGTGGGTCGACGACGAGGGCCGGGCCCGCCGGTTTTCCTACGAACTCGAGACCCCAGCCGCGGGAGAGACGCCTGCCAGCGCCGTGAACCTGGTGATCGACCTTTATGACTTCGGCGTCGAAGTCGACGTGCAACCGCCACCTTCGGCGGAAGTCACCGACTACGGCGAACTCGACCCCGCCGCCTGAAAATCAGGTGGGGCGGCGGGTTCCGACCCGGTCGGCCACCAGGATCACCGCGGCCACGAGCACCATCAGGATCACGGACAGCGCAAGAGCCTGTCCCCGGTTCAAGGCTCCGGGTTGCCCCAGGAATCTGAATATGGCGATCGGCACGGTCGGCCTCTGCGGGCGCGCCAAGAACGCCGTCGCGCCGAACTCCCCGAGCGACACGGCTCCCGCGAATCCGGCGCCGACCATGGCGGACCTCCAGGCCAGCGGAAGATCGACGCGCCGGAACACCGACCCGCGGTGGGCGCCCATCGTTTGGGCCGCCTCCCGTAGCCCCGGCGGTATTCCTCTCAGTGTGGGAACCAGTGTCCTCACAACGAACGGGATGCCGACGAGGGCGTGGGCGTACAGCGGAGCGACGGAGGGGTCGATGCCCGAAGGTCCCAAGGCGAAGAGTCGAAGGTGATCAACAAGCCGAAGCCGAGCGTCACCGCCGACGTTCCGAGGGGCAACATCAGAGCGGTGTCGTAGAGACGGCGCCCTCCTTGCCCGGAGCCCCGTCCGGCGATCACGATCGCGGCTATCCCGCCGATGGTGAGGGCCATGGCCGTCGCCGCTACGGCGAACAGAAGGGAATTCGTGATCGCTTCCGTTGGTGCGACGAAGAGCGTGCTGCCGAGTCGAGAGGTGCCGAGGGCACGGAAGTAGGCCAACCCGGGGCCTGACCGGTTCGACAGAGCTGCAACCACCAGCGCGCATATCGGAATCCCGACAATGACGATCGCCGGGAGGAATGCCATGGCAAGAAGGCCGCGCCGGGGGCGCGCTACTCGCGTGAGCCGAGTGTCCGGAGCCAATTGATATGTGGCGCGCCCACGGGTCTGGATCCCCGCCCACACGAGCAATGAAGCCGCGACAGCACCCATCTGGATGAGAGCGAGAGCCGCCGCCGCAGGCAGGTCGAGTAGTTGAGCGGTGTGCCGGTAGATCTCGACTTCGAGGGTCGACCAGCGAGTGCCGCCGAGGATCAGAACTACTCCGAATGAGGTGAACGTAAAGAGGAAGGTGATCGTGGCGGCCGCCGCCAAAGCGGGACGCAGCAGCGGCAGGGTGATCCGGCGGAACACCGCGGCGGGCGTCGCGCCGAGGACCCGTCCCGCATCGGTGACCTGCTCATCCATGTCACCCCAGACCGCACTCACGACTCGCGCCACGACTGCGTAGTTGAAAAAGACGTGCGCCGCCAAGATGGCGGCCAGCCCGCCGGAGGCCCAGGCGGTGATCGGGCTGCGCGACAGCGAGACGAAGGCCGATGCCACGACCACGGTCGGGAGGACGAAAGGCACCATGAGCAGGGCTCGTATCAGGGCCTTACCTCTGAAATCTCGCCGAGCCAGGGCCCACGCGCCCGGCATCGCCGCGACAACGGTCAGGACGGTCGATATCGCGGCCTGCCAAAAGGTGAAACGGATCACCGCCCAGGTGCGGGGGGAGGTCAACGTCTCGAGGGCTTCCGACCTCAAGCCCAGTTCCACGATGTTGGCCACGGGCCACACGAAGAACACGGCCACGAAAGCGAGGGGTATGAGCGCCGCACTGCGGCGCAGCACCGTCACCCGAGCATCAGCTCCGTCCAACGGGCCACCCAACGGTCTCGGCCTTCGGTAATGCGCTCAGGGTCCATCTGGACCGGGTCGGCCGGCTGAGCAGCGAAGCGCTCAAATACATCGGGCAGCTCGACGCCCTCGCGGGCGGGGAACACGAACATGTTCAACGGCATGTCTGCCTGAAACTCTTCGGAGAGCAGGAAGTCAACGACCTGCTGGCTCGCCTCGACATCTTCCGACCCTCGCAGGATCCCGGCGAACTCGATCTGGCGGAAGCATCCGTCCTCTACGACACCCGTGGTGGCCTCGGCTTCCGGCGTCTCCGAGAAGTGGACCTCGGCGGGCGGACTGGACGCGTAAGAAACCACGAGGGGCCGGTTGCCTTCACCGGCGCCACCGGAGAAGGCATCGTTGTACGCCTCCTCCCATCCCGACGTGATCTGGACGCCATTGTCCTTGAGGCCGCGCCAGTAGTCCTCCCATCCGTCCTCGCCGAACTTCTCGATCGTGGCCAGGAGAAATGCCAATCCGGGAGACGAAGTCGCGGGGTTCTGGACCACGAACTGGTCGCGGTAGGCCGCCTCGGTGAGATCGGCGAGCTCCGACGGAGGTGGGTTGGTGGAGTCGAACGCCGCCTTGTCGAAGTTCACGCATACCTCGCCGTGGTCAACCGGAGTGACGCGGTGCTCGGCGTCGAGCTCGAGCTCATCAGGGACTGCGGCGAGGGCGGGGGATTCGTACGGGACGAAGAGATCGGCTTCGAGGGCGCGGGACAGGAAGGTGTTGTCGACCCCGAACAGAACATCGCCCAGAGGTTCTCCGGCGGTTAGCACCGACTTGTTCACCATCTCCCCGGCATCTCCCGACGGAAGAATTTCGATGGTGACTCCGGTCTCCTCCGTGAAGGCCTCGAGTACCGATTCCGTGGCGGCGAAGGAGTCGTGGGTCACCAGCGTCACTGTTGTTTCGCCGCCGCCCTCATCTCCTGCGGTGCCCTCGGAGGCGTTTTCGTTGTCGCCACAAGCGGTAAGTGAGCCCGTGAGCAAGACGAGCAGCAGGATCAACTTCATTTCGGTACAGCTCCTTCGGTAAGGGCCGGTCGCATGACCAGCAGCGTTCCTGACTGGACTTCCACGCGGACTGACCCACCCGCGAAGACGTTGCTAATGCCTCGGCCTGAACCCCAGAGAAGGTCCTCATCCGAGAGCGGGTAGATCAACCCAGTGGTCGTCACACCTCGGGCGTCGCCGCCGATAGCCACTAGCGATAGGAGGCCGCCCGGTTCGGATGTGTGCACGAAGGGCGACTCCGCCACGACTACGTCGATACGCCACGTACCCATCCACGCGCCAACGGTGCGTCCGGGCGCCGCCGCAGCCGCGAGCAGAGCGAGATTCGCGAGCCAATGGTCGGGGCGACCACCGCTTCCTCCGACCAGTTCGACGACCCCGGGACCTTCTTCAAGGGCACGGTGCAGAGATAACTCGAGATCGGTGTGGTGCTTGTGGGTTGGATGTTCCTCGACGGAAGCTCCGGCCTCGCGAGCCCAGGCAACGGCATCTGGGCTAGCCGAATCCAGGTCTCCGACGACCACATGGGGTTTGAGGCCGAGTAGCCGGGCCCGATCCAACCCGCTGTCGGCAGCTATGACCAAGTCGTAGGCCGCGTCCCGATCGACCAGTTCCAGGTCTGGCCCCGTGTCTCCACCGGTCACCACCAGGATCCTTTTGGCCATTCGACTCCCTCCGCTGGCATTACCCAGTTCAGGTTCGACGGTCGGTGGAACACCACCCTCTCAGCACCTTGCCGGTGCACCCGTGTCTGCGCCCGAGGCTACCGCCTCGTTTCGCCCTCACTCGCTTCGGTCGGCCTTCGGCCTCCCTCGCTCCGTTCGGGCGAGCTATTTCTTGTGCTCGATCGACCGGCAGAGCCGGCCGATCTCGCGCTGCAAACCTTCTTCTTGCAACGCCTTCGGCGTTGCGGGCGTCAGACGTGTCGGCCGGCTTCGCCGGCGCCCTACGTCCGACGCGAAATGCATTGAACACGGCCTTCGGCGGCGCGCGCGTCCGACGCAAAACGCGATCAAATTTGCTGAAAAGTGTCTTTGCGCGGTGTTGTTGCGAAATAATTTTTGTGGCGTTCTTTTGCTAATGACAGGCACGCGCGGCGCGCGTCGGACGCGGGACGCCGCCGCAGGCGGCCTAGCCGGCTGACGCGCCGTACGGCTAAAAGCCGTACAGATAAAGGGTTTTCAGCGCGTAGTCGGACGGCTCTGCCGTTCGACGGAGCTCAACAAGGCTCGACCAAACGGAGTGAGCGAAGCGAACGAGTGCGGTCGAAGCGAGCGATGCGAAGCGAGCGAAGCGGGGAGGATGCTTGACCTGGTGGGTAAGAAACCATTTGACTTATGTTCGCGGGAACGT
>JAHWKP010000088.1 GCA_019347775.1 Actinomycetota bacterium
GAGCTCACAGGGACAGTATCGGCGAAAGCAGTCCCCCAGCCTTGCCGGCCTTGGTCTCGGACGCATCGGGACCGCCAGCTTCAACGCGCCTGGAGCCCAGCACACCGAGGTGCCGCTCGGCGCGGACCGCGAGTGGCGGCGGGCGACGGCTCGGCGGCGAGGGTGGCGAGTACCGAAGGTGTCGTACGGAGCGCCACCTCAGCGATCGCGGACGATAAGGCGGTCAGGCGCGAGCTCGACGAACGGTGCCTCCTCGAGCGCGGCGACGATGCGGCTCATCGTGGGCCCGGCGACCTGTTCGGCCGCGGCCAGCTCGGTGAGCGTGCAGGGCCCACCGAACACCAACACCGACAAGGCTGACAGCCGAGCAGGCGTGATGCCTAACGACTCGTCGGCTCGTCGCAGCCGGCGAACCAGGTGGATGGCGACCGAGTTCAGTTGCTGCGCCAGCTGGTTCGTCTGAGCCACAGTCCAGTCCCTTTCACCAACGCAACTAGATAGCAAGGCTTGCTATCTATATAGTATCGCCATGAACTCCGAAATCAGTGGCACCGTCGCCGGACTCCAGCAGGTCGCCCAACATGTCGAAGACCTTGACCGAGCGGTCGACTTCTACCGCGACGTCCTCGGCCTGCGACTCATCACACGATTCGATCCACCCGGCCTTGCCTTCTTCGACCTCGGCGGTCCTCGCCTATTGCTCGAGGCGGCAGCTCCCTCCGCGGTCCTCTATCTGCGGGTCGCCAACGTGGCCCAGGCGACCGAGCACCTGCGCGCCGCGGGCGTCACCATCGAAGGTGAGCCGCACCTCATCCACACCGATCAGGACGGCCTTTTCGGGGCCGTTGGAGAAGAAGAGTGGATGGCGTTCTTCCGGGACTCGGAGAACAACCTGATCGGGCTTTCCTCACCGCGGCCCGCCGGCCCGCCGGCGACTTCTTAAGCGGCGCGGAGGCTCAGGTCTTGGCCGGGGCGCGGAGGCTGGCGCGGATGTAGTCGCGGTTGAGCTTGGCGATAGTCCCGAGAGGGATCTCCTTCGGGCACACGGCCTCACACTCGCCGTGGTTGGTGCAGTTACCGAACCCCTCGGCTTCCATGGCGTCGACCATCGCCCGGGTGCGCTCGTAGCGCTCGGGCTGTCCCTGCGGCAGCACATTGAGATGGGTCAACTTGGCGGCCGTGAACAGCTGAGCCGCGCCGTTCGGGCACGCGGCGACGCAGGCGCCGCAACCGATGCACGCCGCCGCGGTGAAGGACTCGTCGGAGACGGGTCGAGGAACCGGCGTGAGATTCGCCTCCGGGGCGCTACCGGTCGCCACCGATATGTACCCGCCGGAAGCGATAATCCGGTCGAAGGCGCCGCGGTCGACGACGAGATCTCGCACGACGGGAAAGGCGGCGGAGCGCCAGGGCTCGACGAGGATGGTGTCGCCGTCGCGGTAGTGGCGCATGTGCAGCTGACAGGTTGTTGTGGCCCGCTGCGGTCCGTGGGCGATCCCGTCAATCATCACCCCACACTGTCCGCAGATGCCCTCGCGGCAGTCATGGTCGAACGAGATGGGCCCGTCCGGGTCGTCCGACATGATCAACGACTCGTTGAGCAGGTCGAGGGTCTCCAGGAATGACATGTCTTCGGTGACACCTTCGACCCGGTAGTCGACGAGCCGTCCGGGCGCATCGATTCCGGCCTGTCGCCACACGCGGAGCTTGAGATTCACTTGTAAGACCTCTGACTCGGCTGTACGTACTCGTGCTCCAGCGGCTCCCGCCGCTCGACCATCTCCAAGGGTGCATCGACGTCTGCGCCCGCCTCGGGCCCGGCGTCGGCCATATCCCACGCGGTGACGTGCGAGAAGTTCTCGTCGTCGCGGAGCGCCTCGCCATCCGGGGTCTGGTGCTCGAGGCGGAAGTGGCCGCCACAGGACTCCTCCCGGACCATGGCGTCGTGGCACATCAGTTCACCGAACTCGAGGAAGTCGGCCACGCGCCCGGCCTTCTCAAGCTCCTGGTTGAGATGGGTGCCCTCGCCAGTCACGCGGACGTCCGACCAGAACTCGCGCCGCAGCTGCTGGATCTCGCCGATGGCCTTGCGCAGGCCTTCCTCGTTGCGGGCCATCCCGCAGTAGTCCCACATCACCCGGCCGAGCTCTTTGTGGATCGAGTCGACGGTGCGCTTGCCCTTGTTGCCGAGCAACCTGGCCGTCCGGTCCGCGACCTGCGCTTCGGCAGCGCGGAACTCCGCTGCGTCGGTGCCGACCGGCTTCTGACCCAGCTTTCCGGCCAGCCAGTTGGAAATGGTGGCCGGCAGCACGAAGTACCCGTCGGCCAGGCCCTGCATGAGGGCGCTGGCGCCGAGGCGGTTGGCGCCGTGGTCGGAGAAATTGGCCTCCCCGAGCACGAACAGACCGGGGATGGTGGATGCCAGGTCGTAATCGACCCAGAGACCGCCCATCGTGTAGTGCGGCGCCGGGTAGATGCGCATCGGGGTGGAATAGGGGTCCTCGCCGGTGATCTTCGAATACATCTCGAACAGATTCCCGTAGTGCTCGGCGATGGCGCCGGCCCCGCCGGCGGTGTCGCGAAAGTCGAGATATACGCCGTAGCCTCCCGGGCCTACTCCGCGGCCCTCGTCGCAAATGGCCTTGGCGGCCCGGGACGCGATATCGCGGGGGACCAGGTTGCCGAAGCTGGGTATCTGCGCTCCAGGAAATAGTCGCGGTCCTCGTCCGGTATGTCGCCGGGCTCACGGGTGTCCTCGGCCTTGACCGGAACCCAGATGCGCCCGTCGTTGCGGAGCGACTCGCTCATCAAGGTGAGCTTCGACTGGTTCTCACCGTGGACCGGGATGCAGGTCGGGTGGATCTGGGTGAAGCACGGGTTGGCCATCAGAGCGCCACGGCGGTGGGCCCGCCAGATGGCGGTGACGTTGCTGCCCATGGCGTTGGTGGACAGGAAGAACACGTTGGCGTAGCCACCGGTTGCCAGCACCACGGCGTGGGCCGAGTGCGACTCGATCTGACCCGTCATCAGATTGCGCGTGACGATGCCCGTTGCTTCGCCGTCGGTGAGGACTAGGTCGAGCATTTCGTGGCGGGTGTACATCTCGACCGTGCGAGCCGCGACCTGGCGCTCGAGCGCCTGATAAGCGCCGAGCAGCAGTTGCTGTCCGGTTTGGCCGGCCGCATAGAAGGTGCGCGACACCTGGGCTCCGCCGAACGAGCGGTTGTCGAGAAGACCGGCGTAGTCGCGGGCGAAGGGGACGCCCTGGGCGACGGCCTGGTCGATGATGTTCAGGCTGAGTTGAGCCAGCCGGTAGACGTTCGGCTCGCGGGCCCGGAAGTCGCCCCCCTTCACCGTGTCGTAAAAGAGGCGGAAGATGCTGTCGCCGTCGTTCTGGTAGTTCTTGGCCGCGTTGATACCGCCCTGGGCGGCGATGGAGTGGGCCCGGCGGGGCGAGTCCTGGATGCAGAAGTTGCTCACTCGGTACCCGAGCTCGCCGAGCGTGGCGGCGGCCGAGGCGCCGGCCAGGCCGGAGCCCACGACGATCACGTGGAAGCGGCGCTTGTTGGCCGGATTGACCAGCTTCACGTCGAAGCGGCGCTGGTCCCAGCGGTTCTCGATAGGACCGGAAGGGGCGTTCGAGACGAGACGGGGGTCGTAGTAGCGGGACTGGTCGGTGGCGGGAGCCTCGGTGACGGTCATCCGACGATTCCGGTCATGACGGCGAGAGGAAAGGAGATGTTTCCGGCCGTGACCACGAAGGCGAACACGCCGGCGAAGCTCCGCCGCATGGGATCGAAGCGGTTGTGGCTCCAGCCCAGACTCTGGAACAGCGACCAAAGCCCGTGATAGAGGTGCAGCCCGAGCGCCAGGTTGGCCACGATGTAGAAGATGGCCACCGGCCAGCGCTCGAAGCTGGCCACGACATTGCCGTAGACGTCGCCCCGGACGAAATCGGGATTTGCCTGGCCGCCAGTGAGGTCGAGCAGGTGGTACACGATGAAGAGCAACACGATCACGCCGCCCCAGCGCATGGTGCGCGAGGCGAAGTTCGCCACCACGTAGTCCTGCTTCGTGTAGTCCGACGGCCGGGCCGCCCGGCTGGTCCGCGCCAACGACCACGCGGCGTGGACGTGCAGGATCAATGCGACCACCAGCACCGCCCGGCCGATCCACAAGAAGCCACCGCGGGGGAGCGCCGGCACTCCGATCTCCCGCAACCACTCGCCGTAGTGGTTCAGTGACGACTCGCCCAGGTAGATCTTGAGGTTCCCGAGCATGTGGGCCAGCACGTATCCGAAGCCGATCAGGCCCGTGAGGGCCATCACTACCTTCTTGCCGACGTCCGTGCCGTAGAACGAAACGGGCCAGGGCGCAACCCGTCGTTCGGCTTTCGGCGGTGCCTGGACGGCCATCAATCTGAGTATTTCACGCCGACCAGATCCCGCATCCGCCCTACGTGGCTCTCGCCCGCGTCCCGTCCGAGGGCCAGCGCGTCCGCGGCCCGGCTCCCGTCCAGCAGATCGATGCGAGCCTCGCGGAAGCCTTCGCCTGGGGTAATGCCCAGCGCTTCGACGCCGATGGCGCCCAGCGTCTCCGTTTCACCCGTCAGCCGGCCCGCCTGAGCTCGCCCGAGCCCCATGGCTCCGGCCATCGGCGAGAGGGCAAGGGCGTTCTCGACGCCGCATCCACCGAGCAGGTCGGCGTTGGTCGAGGACCAGACCCCGCCGTCGATGTGTAAGTCGCCGCCCAACTCCAGAGGAGCCGACTGGCCCGGGACGGTGCACGACCCGGCGATGGCGCGATGGAGGGGCTCACCGTCGCCCGACTCCCATGCGCACCGCGCGCCGTCATGCACTCGGCTGGTGATTACAAGGAGGCGCCCATCCGGCCAGTCGGAGCCGAACTCGGCCTCGAACGAGCTGAGCCGAGCCGGATCCTGGCGGGTCACCCGGGCCGCCACCTCGCCTACCTGAGCAGCCTGCTCCTCGGTCATTGTGGCCGGACGGGCCCATAGGCGCAGCGCCTCCGCGTACAGGCGGCGCTCGTCCGCGGACTCGAGGGAAAGGGCCCGGCCGGGCAGGGGCTCGCCGGACCGTAGGTGGGCCTCGAGATCGGCGAGCGAGCGGCCCCGCCGGAGCCAGGCGCCCAGCATCGAGCCCGCCGAGGTCCCGACGATGACGTCGGCCTCGCCAGCCGGGGGCAGGCCGGCATCTTCGAGGGCCCTGAGGACCCCAATTTCCCAGGCCATCCCCACTGGGCCCCCGCCGCCGAGCGCGAGGCCCCAAGTCATCGTCGTCAAAGTAGGCTCTCCAACGGCGTGCGCACCCTTGGCAGATTCCTAATTACTTTCTTTCTCGCGGCTGCGGGCCTGGCCGTCGCGGCCATCTTGATGGCCCGACCGGTGAGCGCGGTATTCACGGCCGCCGATTCGGGCGACTCCAACCGCCTCGAGGAGCTTGAGGAGCTCTCCCAGCGCTCCATCGTCTACACCCGCGACGGCCAGACCATGGCGGTCCTGCGGGCCGAGGAGAACCGATCGCCGGTGCCGTTGGAGCGGGTGCCGCGACACCTGATCGACGCAGTGATCGCAGTCGAGGACGAGCGGTTCTGGCGCCACGGCGGCGTCGACTTGCGCTCGACCGGGCGGGCCATCGTCAGCAACGTCGAAGCCGGCGATCTCACCCAGGGCGGGAGCACGATCACCCAGCAGCTGGTCAAGAACACGCTGGTCACGCCTGAGCGCAGCTTCGGCCGGAAGATGAAAGAAGCCTCGCTCGCGATCCGGATCGAGGGCCAGCTTTCGAAGGAAGAGATCCTCGAGAAGTACCTCAATACGGTGTACTTCGGCAGCGGCTCCTACGGCGTGCAGGCCGCAGCCGAGACGTACTTCGGCGTTGACGTGGAGCAGGTGACCGTGGGCCAGGCCGCTCTGCTCGCCGGCATCATCCGAAACCCGGTGGGTTACGAGCCCTTCCGCCAACCGGAGGCGGCCAGGGAACGGCGCGAGCTCGCCCTCGACCAGATGGCTGACCAGGGTTACATCACCGAGGCCGAGGCCGACCGGCTGGCCGAGGAGCCGTTGCCGACCTCGCCGCACGAGTTGCTGCCGCCGCCGAACGACTACTTCGTCGAGGAAGCAAAGCAGCGGCTCCTGGATGACCCGCGCCTCGGCGAAACAGCGCAGGAGCGCTACAACGCCGTGTTCAAGGGCGGTCTGAAGATCTACACCACGCTCGACCCGCGCATGCAGGCGATCGCCAAGGAAAAGGTCGACTCAATTCTTCCGAACAGCAACCGTGGGTTCACCGCCGCGCTGGTGACGCTTGAGCCTTATTCGGGCGCCGTGCGGGCCATGGTCGGGGGCCCGAACTTCGAACAGGCCAAATTCAACCTCGTGACCCAGGGACTGCGCCAGCCGGGCTCGTCGTGGAAGCCCTTCGTGCTGATGGCGGCCATCGAGGCCGGCTACGGGCCCCGCAACAGCATCAACGGGACGTCGCCTTGCCCAGTGCGGGCCGGCGGACGCCCCTGGCTGCCGTCGAACTATGGCGAAGCGACCGGCGGGGTGGCCAGTGTCACCACCGCCCTGGCCAAGTCCTACAACTGCGCCTTCGTGCGCCTGGGCCTGAAGGTCGGGCTCGACAAGGTGACCGACGTGGCGCGCCGCCTCGGCATCACCAGCCCGCTCGATGACGTGCCGGCCATGACCCTGGGCACCGAGGAAGTACACCCCCTCGACATGGCCTCGGCCTACGGCACCATCGCCAACGACGGCATTCGCCACCAGCCCTTCTTCGTCGAGCGGGTCGAGGACCGGCATGGCAATGTCGTCTTCGAGGGGCCCGACGCCGGCGAGCAGGTGGTCGACGTGAACCACGCCCGCATCGCGACCCAGATGATGCGCGCCGTGGTCAACGGCGGCACCGGGGGGCGTGCGTCCGTGCCCGGTCGCCAGGTCGCCGGCAAGACCGGCACTTCGCAGAACTGGGAGAACGCCTGGTTCGTCGGCTACACCCCGCAGCTGGCTACAGCGGTGTGGATGGGGTCGCCCGTGGGGAACGTCCCGATGGGAGGGATCACGGGCGGTAGCTATCCGGCTGCCATATTCGGCGCTTTCATGCGCCAGGCTCTCGACGGCGCGCCGGTGGAGGCGTTCAAGCTCCCCGACCCGAAGTCGATTCCAGGCGGCGGATTCATCAGATCGGGAGGAGAGCCGGGGATGGTTGGCAAGTCCTGAGTTCGATCACCTTCTAAACGTGGCACCGAGGCGAGAAGGCCAAGCGTGTATGGATGCCGAGGATCCTTGAAGACAGAGCGCATTGGGGCCGTCTCCACCACCGTCCCCGCGTACATCACATTCACTCTTCTCGTGAT
>JAHWKP010000089.1 GCA_019347775.1 Actinomycetota bacterium
GTTCTTCGACTGGAGGATCGAGGACTACGAAAGGTTCCTCGCGGACCCCGAGATCCCGGCGATCGCGCGTGAGCTCGCCCTGCAAGAGCCTCCGGTGAGGGCTGACCCCGTCGCCCAGTACGAGTCTTGACGAGTTGATGGCAGCTCCCGCGGCCCCTGCTTGCTCCGGCACAACGACTCAGCCGCCGAGGTCGAAACACACAGAGGAAATGGCGCAGGTGGTCGGCGACTGTTCGCTTGGCGAGGCCGAGCGAGAAGAAGGGTGCAAGCAACCGGCCTCGGCCGCGGAGGCGGCGAACAGCGACGATTCCGACCGTGGTGCGGTCATCCACGAGCCGGGCCGGAGCTGCCAGCTACTTCCTGGTTTGAAGAGGTTCCAGTCGATGACGGTACCTTCACGATTGCTGGCTGGGACCAGCCGTACTGCATCCGCTCCCAGACAACGCCGAGGATGGGCCAGGAGTTGCCTATGGTGACGTCAGCGGAATCTGACCGTGCACGAGCTCGGCGAGACTATGCGCGAGGTGTACATCGGGCCACATCTACTCGGCCCGTCGCTTGGAGAGGTCGAGCGGCAGCCAGTACCTTTTCGGGCGGCGCCGAGGTGTGCTCGATGACGTGAACGGCCGGCATCAGTGACTCCTCTCCTCAGGGCCGCGAGCTGTCGCGGGCGCGATCTTGTCGCTCCGGACGGCACAGACACGCTGGCGGCGATGGTGTTCGTGTTCGGGTCCACCCTCACCACCGTCGACTGGCGTCGCCACCCACACCGCCTCCTCGCCCACGGCCACAGCCGAGGAGCCCTGGCCGACCTCGATAGCGGCGCTGACTGCCAACCGCCTGGGGGCGATCCGTTCCCGCTGCCGGCGCAGGCAGAGCCCACGAGCGCCACGGCCGCCACCAGGGGCGCGGCTGCGCGTCGTGCGGTCAGTCCGTGCCGATTGGAGCAGATCGCCGCTCTCCCGTTCATGACCCGAGTTGGCCGATCAGTAAGACGAGACCGCCGGCGCGACGGAGAAGGACGTCGAGCCGCGGGCCACTGCGCCGCTACCGCTCCAGTCGGTGTGCCAGTACGCGCTACCCGTGTACTGGCCGGGCCCGGCGCTCGGCGCCTCGCTCCTGGCATCGCAGGCTGAGGTGGGGTCCAGACCGGTTCCGTTGCCTCCGTTGATCTCCTGGCACCACACCATGGGACTGGAGAAGGACTCACCAGGGGCGAGGACGTGCGGGGTGCAGGGCCGGAAGTAGGCCGCCCGCCAGATCTCTGCCTCGGCACCCGACTCGGTGACGGTCACGATGAAGGCACTGCGGTCCGTCGGGGACTGGCATTTGCTGGGCAGGTTGCACGGAAGCGACGACTCGTTCGTGAGGGTCAGGGTGAAGTGGACTGGTACCCCGACGGCGTACCGGCTGGCGTCGGTGGTGAGCTCCAAGGCCATCGGTTCCCGGACGAGAGCTCGGTCGCAACTCGCCAACGCCGGCGGAGTGGCGACTGCGGTTGGATCGCCCCCCCCGGCGCCCGGCTGGGGTGAGCGTGTGGCCGCCGTGGTGGGGGGGGTGGGGGGCTTTCGTTGGGCCTTCGCCGGCTCGTCCACCTCCGACACAGAGCGTTCCACCTCGGTCGTCGGCCCGTTTGAGGGCGTGACGCTCGTCGGCACCTCGTCCGTCTGGCTGGCCGGGCCGGCCACCAGCGTGGTGTTGCCGTCCCGGCGCCCGTCGAGGAGTACGGCGGGAGCGGCGGCCAGGAGGAGGACCAAGGCGGCGACGAGGCCCTGGAGGGAGCGGCGCTGACGACGACGGCGGGTCCCCTCTCGGACCACGTCTTGGTGGATCCGCTGGCGGGGCAGGTTGTGGGGAATTTCGTCTTGCCACATGGTCATTCCTTCCGGGTCGTTCTCACGACGTCCACGGTCCTTGCTCCCCGAGGATCCGGCGAAGCTTCTTGACCGCCTCGTGCGTAGCGTCCTTCACCTGCGATTCCGTCAGGCTCAGCTGGGCGCTCGTCTCCTGGACGCTGGCGTCGAAGAGGTAGCGCCAGGCGACGACGTCTCGCTGACGCTTGGAGAGGTCCTTCATGGCCGCGGCCAGGACGTCGCGGGTCACCGCCACTTCCTCCTCGCCGGTGGGCCGGGATGCGCGCCAGTCGGCCTGCTGCTCGTCTGAAGCGAAGGCGTGGAACGAAAGTCTCTTGCGCCCCATCTCTAGGCACACGTTCAGCGCCGTCCGCACCACCCACGCCTCTGGGTTGTCGTGGCGGCGTACCCGCGCCCACCGGGCATAGGCCCGAGTCAGCGCCTCCTGGGCCACGTCCTGGGCTTCGGACTGATTCCGGAAGAACCGCCATCCCACGAAGTAGGCGCGCTCCAGGAGACGGTCGTAGCGGTCCTCGAAGTCGCGTTCGGCGCTGACTTCCTCCGTAGGCTCCACGTGCACATAGTCACTGATCAGTGCGGACCTCACGCGGAGTGATGCTCCACGGACCGGTATTGGTTGGGTGACGGGTGCAACATTCCTGGTTCTCTCGGGCAGGGATCTCCATCGCACCGCTGTTGCGCCTGAGGCGCCGATGTGGCTCGAGCCTGTCCTTGCGCACGACTTGGGACATCAGTACGGCTCGCTCCGCCTCCTGGCCCCGCTGCGACGGCTGGGCATCGCCGACGACGACGCATTCGACCTGAGCGCAACGGCTGCGCCGAGCGGTGGATGAAGGCCCTCAACGAACAGCGCCTGTGGAGTAATGACCGCTCTGGCAGCGAGCGGCTGGCGACTGGACGCGCACGAAGATCTCGCAGCTCCGCTACGGCCCCGCCACTCGGTGACGCCGAGCACGGGAACGGCTGATACGGCTCGCCGAAATCTTGCCCGCCAAGTAATCCTCAAGCCTTTGCCACGCCTCCTCCACGGCAGCTTGATCCTTCGATCGACCAGGTGAACCGAGGTGGACGCCATCGACAGTCGTCTCCGGCTTCTCCTCGGTGGTAGGTCCAAGCAGGCGTCCACACTGGCCCGCAACGCTGAGCCGGCAGTCAAGGCGAGGACGTTGTCGCTGCACCGGACCGCTGAGGCGGCCCGGGTGACCGCAGCGAAGGCCCGGGTCACGACGGTGACGCGGGCGACCGCAGCCGGTGTCGCCGCAGCGAAGCTCGTCGCGGTGACCGTCGAGAACAACAGGATCGTGGCGGCCGCGTCCAGCGAACTCGCCAAGGCGTCGGCGAAGGTCGCGCAGACCCAGGCCGGGACCGCAGCCAGGATCACGGCGCTCGAAGCGGAGAGGGCAGCCCGGATCGCGCTCGAGGAAGCCCAGAAGAACGCACAGCGGGCGATCGAAATGGCCCGGATCACTGCCCAGCAGACTGCGGAGGCGGCCCAGGTGGCGGCGCACACTGCGGCGGTCACGACTGTCGAAGCGTCCCGGGCCGCGGCACTAGCTGCTGGCGCAGTCGTGGGCGCAGCCGTCGGCGCCGTGTCCGACTGAGCCAGCCCTGACCGCAACTGCCCGGCCAACATCCTGCCATTAGTCGAACTCGCGCCCGGTCGCGGTCCGAGCTCCACGCCGCCTCCCGGTCTCGCAGACAGCGGATCTCGCCGTCGCGCAGGCCGTAGTAGACCAACGTGAGGACTGTGCGGGCGATGGCCACCTGGGCCTTCTTGGTGCCCGCCGCTCGGCGATGGCCCGGAACGACCCCATGAGGTGGTCGCCGCCGTGGTGGCGGGCCACCGCCTCGATGGCCGACCAGCGCACCAGCTTGGGGCCCTGCTTGGTGATGCGGCCCGGGCGACCTTGGTGTCGGACTCCCGGTGCTGGAGCGTCAGCCCCGCCCACGAGCACAGCGCCTCGGCCGAGCGGAACCGGGTGACGTCGCCGATCTCGGCCACGAACACCGCGGCGAACACCCGCCCCACCGTGGATGGCCTGGATGGCCTGTTAGGCGCGGTGGTGGCGAAGCGCCAGGTGGATGTCGCGGTCCAAGGTCGTGATCTCCTGGACGTGGACCGCGATCAGGTCCTGCAGAGCACCTCCGGGCGGTTGGTGTAGGCGTCAGCCAGCTCCAGGCTGTCGAGTTGGGCGGCGAGCGGTCCCCACCTGTGGCCGAACTGGGGCAACACGCCGTTCTTGGCCATGACCGCGTGCACCTGGGCCTTCAGCCCAGTACGCAGGTTGGACAGCTTGGCCGGGGAGCGCACCATCTCCCCACAGCTCCCGGATCTCGCGTGGGACGATCCAGGCCTCGGCTAGGCGCCCGAGGCGCAACAGGTCGGCCAAGTCCCGGGCGTCGCGCTCGTCATTCTTGACCCGACGACGTCCCCAGTCGTTGCCCTGCGGGTGGGCCAGGTGGACCACCGGCTCATCTCCTGGAGCACATCCACGGCCCAGTACCACCGGTAGGTGGCCTTGACGACCACGTGGGCACCGGGGCCCGCCTGGGCCACCTCGGCGGCTAGGCGCACCCGTTGTCGATGCGCACCACTCCAGCTTCTCGCCTGGCGTTCATGCGGTAGATCACCGATCGGCGACGGTGAAGTGAAGGTCGATCCCGACGTACTGTCGCTCCATAGGGGCCTCCTCATCTTCGTCGAGGGGTTGGTTTTGTGAGGACCCCGAGTTCAGCACTCGGAACCCTTCACGGGGAGCGGAGGTCCGCTCCTTCACCACGGCGCGTATCGAGCTGAGTTGGCCCGGTCACCGGGGTACCCCGCCGAAACCAGCCCTACTTCGTCGGCGCCGCTCACGCTCGACAACGTGCGCGCCGATCGACGAGCACGGTATCGAAGGCGTCACCCGTGGGGCCGCACGACTTCGGCACATCTCGTGCCCGGTAGCGCAGCGCTCTTCCTGCAGAGTGCTCGCTGAACAGCCGCTACGTATGCTCCGTTCGGCGCTGGTGAACAGCCCTAGGGTGGCCCGCGTTCTGGAGCCGCCAGTGGGGGCCGAGATTGGCGCACTGCGACTCGGGGACCGTCTGCCACGTTCAAGGCTCCGTTCCGCCCGGGTCGCTTGGCGCAAGAGGGGGCGCTCCTGGTCCCCGCCTCGATCGTCCGTCGAGGCCTCAGCCACTGTCGGGATATCCGGCCTCGCCGTCCTCGTCGATGATTCTGGAGGAAGGCGCCACTCCGGGGACGTGTGGACGAGAGTCCTCGGGCCGGTGGTCTGAGCCGATACCATCCCAGCGTGGGAGCACCGTCGCATTCCCCAATGGGACCACAGCACGCCTCGGTCGAGCGGCGCCCAGCACGTCGCCCCGCCAGCCTCTGGACGCCCTTGACATCCAGCCGTCAGGGCGTTGAACGCAGCTATTGGGGCCGCCCAGACCCTCGGCTCTAGTGTGGCTCTACGCGTTTGAGTGCGTCACAGCCATGACTGGCTCCTCTCGAGCAGGAGCTGAGCGCGAGCCGGGCGGTCCGCGCCCAGCCCGTGGATGTGCCGCACCTATCAGCTCACGAAGCGCCCAGATGCGCCACGGCCAAGCCGGACCGAACCGGCAGAGCTTCGATCGCGAGCCGGGCATCCTCGTCAGCGTGCGCTGGGACCTGCCGATCGCCGCGCCGCCTCTCGCGACATTGGCGGGTCCCCGGCCTGAGGCAGACGAGCACCGATCATTCTCTCGCGCTGGCCAGGCTGAGCGACGGGTACGCCTCGGCTGGCTGCGATCTTGTCGCCCGGCAAAGTGAGCGACGAACTGGCGAGATGACGAGAACGGTCCGGATGACGAGCCGGTTGTGCCTGGTATGTTCCTTGCACTCGATGAGGCGTTCCGATCCTGGAAGCACTCGAAGACCACCTGGCAGACGGGACTCTCGGCATCGGAGCGAAGCTCTGGAAAGCCGGGACGTTCCCGCTCCCTGACCACCGAAGTGCGTAGCCGCCCCTCAGCGCCTGCCTCACACGCCCGGTGGACGCGACCTAATGGCCTCACGGCAGTCGCCTGGGGAGTGGCTGCCGGCATCGCCGGCTTCGCGCTGTCGATCGTCCTCGGCACGGGTGCGACCATGGTGGCGTTCAACCCCGACGAGGGTGCAACGTTCATCGCAATCTGGTTCTGGGTGGCAGGCCCTCCGGTGTCGGCCCTGGCGATGGCCGCCGCCGCGCGATGGCGTCGCTGGGACACATCCCAGGCGTGGCTGTCCGCTGCCGTCGCCTTCGCCGTCTGCCTCGGGTGCGGCCTCTTTGCCATCAGCACGCGAGTCCCCCCGCCAGTGCCTCCCTCAGACCGGTTGCCACTCCATCCCCCAGTCACTCCCCTGCCTACCGGGGGCGAGCACACGCGGTGAGGCTGTTGGGTGGTCAGCGCCAGATCCATCGGAAGAGACTGCGCCGCCGCCTTGGGAAGAGGTCGTCCGACATGGGCTCGTCCACCGCTTCGATGGCCACCTCGTGGCCCCATCCCGGTCGTGAGCCGCCGATCTCCTCGCTTCGGACACACACGCCGGTGCCGACGTCGAGCGTGATTCGATGGGCGTCGGCGTACTGGTAGGCGGGAGCTCCGTCGGCTGGCGTCGGTCCGCCGGCGGCCGAGTCACAGGCCTGGCTCTCGGCGGAGAACAGGAGGGTACAACAGGGGCAGCGGGGGTCGTACGACGACGTCGGATGCACCAGCGCCTCCCAGGCCTCGCGGCCGTGGAGCTCGATGGCCCTCACCTCGTCGACGGCGACGGGTTCGGTCTCCGGCTCGGCGAACGAGCGCCCGCACCCGCCGGCCAGCTCGACCGGGTCGAGAATGGCCACCCACCGGTAGTCCGACCAGAACCCGAAACGGCGGCCCACCCCAACCACGAAGCACCCGTAACCGCAAGGTGCGCCACCGCCACGGCGACGACCGTGCCAGGGCGACGAACCGCTGGGGCGTGGGATCCATTCTCGGGAGCGCGTCGTCAGGCGTCACTAGGGGGCCGACCGGCGCGGACCTCGGCCAGGGTGGCCCACAGCTCGGCAGCGGTGGGCTGGCCCACGTACGACGCCCTGACCTCGCCCTCGGCGTCGGCCACCACCAGGCAGGGGACGGCGTCGATGCCGTAGCGGCGGTGGAGATCGGGGCGGGCGCCCACCTCCACCTCCTCGACCACCACCTCGGGGCTGGCCAGAGGTGCCGCCCGGGTCAGAACCCCGGCACAGGTGGCGCAGGTGGCGGAGGTGAACACGGCGACCAACCACGGGGCATCGCTGCCGGTGAAGTCCGCCCGGTCGAGCTGGGCCGGCACCGCCCACCGGGGTGCCGTGGGAGGGTCGGGGCGGCGGCGCTGCAGGAGCACCGCCACGGCAACGGCGAGGACCACGAGCACGACCGCGACGACGAGACGGTCCACGGCGCCTAGAGAACGGGGACCCCGAGGACGGTGGAGATGCCGGA
>JAHWKP010000008.1 GCA_019347775.1 Actinomycetota bacterium
GATTACCTGGGCCGCCTCGCGGTCGGCCGGGTTGTGCGCGGGACCTTGCGGGGGGGCCAGTCGGTCAGCGTCGTCGGTGCAGAGGGCACGACCGTTTCACGGGCTCCCGCGCAGATCTTCGGCGTCGAGGGTCTCGGGCGCGTCGAAGCCAAAGAACTGATGGCGGGCGACCTCTTCATTCTGGCCGGGCTCCCAGACGTCCACATCGGCGACACCATCACCGACCCCGACGACCCCGATCCGTTGCCCCGTCTCACGGTCGACGAACCGGTTCTTCAGATGACCTTCGCGGTCAACACGTCTCCTTTCGCGGGCCGTCACGGCAAGTTCCTGACATCGCGCCATCTCAAAGAGCGCCTCGAGCGCGAAGTCCTCGGCAACGTAGCCATCGCCTTGGGGCCGGCCGAAGGCGGCGCTATTCGTGTTGCAGGGCGGGGCGAGCTGCAACTGGCAGTACTCATCGAGTCCATGCGCCGAGAGGGCTACGAGATGGAGGTCAGCCGGCCGGAGGTCGTCACCCGCGACGTCGACGGCAAGCGTCACGAGCCGGTGGAGGAGGGGACCGTCGACGTCCCTGACGAGCACGTCGGTGCGGTGACGCAGAGCCTGGCTCCGCGGAAGGGCACGATCACGGACCTGCATCCGGGTGACCCCGGGCGCACCATCGTCAGTTTCGAGGCACCGACCAGAGGCCTGCTGGGTCTGCGGACCGAGTTGCTCACGCTGACCCGCGGCACGGCGCTGCTGCACAGCCAGCACCGAGGCTGGGTCCCGTGGGTGGGCGATCTTCCGCAGCGGCGAGGCGGCGCGATGGTCTCGGACCGCCAGGGTCAAGCCACCGGCTACGCGCTGGACAACCTGCAACAGCGGGGCACGCTCTTGATCAGCCCCGGCGACGAGGTCTACGAGGGGATGGTCGTGGGCGAGAACTCCCGTAGTGACGACATGGTCGTGAACGTTTGCAAGGAGAAGGAAAAGACCAACATCCGCAGCGTGTCCCACGACGACGCAGTCAAGCTGCCGCCGGCGCGGAGTCTGACCATCGAGACCGCCATGGAGTTCATCGACGTCGACGAGCTGGTTGAGATAACCCCCGGATCACTCCACGTGCGCAAGCGGCTGCGGTCGGAGCACGAACGCCGCCGGCAGAACAAGCAGAAGTAGAACGGCGCGAAGAGAGGGGCCGGCAGGACCGGCCCCTCTTTCGTTATTGGGCGTATGCGGTTGGCTTACTCGACTTCGAAGACGACGTGCATGCCGTGGGCGATGGCATGCGGCGGGCCGCCCTCTCGATCCTGAATGAAGCACACCGCGGCGTAGGTGCCGGAGTCGAACGATGCATCGGCGGTACCCCCCAGGCCGGGGCTGAACACTCCAGAGCCTCCGGTAAAGACCTCCTCCGGGTTGAGTTCTTTGAAGGCGGCGGGCACATCACCTTCGCCTTCGGTCTCGATGTAGGTGGGGAGGTTCTCCTCGACATCTTCAGCCGGAATGTCCCCGAAGTTCAGGAAGATGACGTGGTGGATCTGGTCCGGCCCTTCGTTGCGGAAAGTGAACTTGTCGCCACCGGCTTCCACGTCCACATCGAAGGTGTAGTCCCGCGCGGTGACGGTGCTGCCAGTGTCGGGAAGGTCCCCGGCCTCACCGGCGGTAACCGTGAGCGGGCGGACGATGAAGCTCGACGGATCAGCCTGCGGGGGCCCGCCTTCACCGCCTTCTTCACCCTCACCGCCTTCTTCACCTTCTGTCCCCAGTTCGCCTTCGGCGTCGGGGGGGCCCTCCTCGCCTTCGCCCTCGCCCTCAGGATCGTGCCTGTCGGTCCAAACGAAGTAGCTGCCCTCGGGCAGCTCTAGGCTCTGGGTGCCCGTCGACAATCCGCCTGTGGCCTCGATGACCGGAGGGATCGGACCACCACTGGTGGCGCTGGCGATGGCCTGTCGGAAGTCGTCTTCAGAGGTCCCGGAAGGCACCTTGGTGAAGCCGACTTCTGCTTCGCCCTCGGGGGCATCACTCTCGAATGTCACCTCGACAATGCCGCCGGATACTTCGTCGGGAGCCTCCATGTTTTCGCCCGTCACTGTGACGGTGAACGCGCTGCCGCCGTCCTCGGCACCCTGCCCCGAGTCGTCGTCAACGCCGGTGGGGGTGGTGTCGTCCCCACAAGCGCCGAGCACGAGGCCCAGGGACAAGGCGATCGCGAGGATCGCGGATCTACGTCGGGTCATGCATTCCCTCCTTAAGGGTTGTTTGTCGCCGGGGACATTATCGGGTGACCCATACGAGGCACGCGATGAGGGGGCCGGTCGGGACCGGCCCCCTCATAGGTATTGGCTATGCGAGATGTCGCTATTCGACGGTGAAGACCGTCCACATGTCGTGAGCGATTGCGTGCGGCGGGCCACCGCTCTTGTCGGTGATGAAGCAGGTTGTTATTTGGCCGGGCGGACTCTAATGGGCAGAGGCTCAGTAGGCGCTGACCGAGCTGCCCAGGGCGCGAGGGTCCGCCGCTCCGCTGAGCACTCCACTGGGGGCGACGGCGATCAGCTCGGCGTGGCCGAACATCCCGTTGTGAGCCGCTTCGGGCGAAACCGTGTGGCCCCGCTCCTGCAAGCCGCCTATCCATGCCTCGGGGGCATGCCCCTCGACTGAGACCGCAACCTCGGCTCCGCCCGCCCTCCAAGTGTCGAAGCCGGTCAATCCGGCGCCGGTCGGCCGAAGCCTCCAGCGCCCCGCGGCTATGGCCGCGCCTACGTCCTGCCCGGCGTGAAGGCGTCGGGCTAGCAGTTGGGTGAGGATCTGGGGTTGGCTGTCTCCGCCCATCGTGTTCGCCAACAGACGGAGGGCACCATCGCGTGCGGTGACGAGCAGCGGCGCCAGCGTGTGGGGCGGCCGCTTCCGTGGGCCGTATTCCGCCGGATGCCCCGGCTCGAGCGAGAAGCCGACGCCCCGGTTTTGGAGGAAGACCCGGACGCCCGGCACCACGAGCCCCGATCCGAAGCCGGCGGCATTCGACTGGATCAGGCTCACGCCCATCCCCTCGGAGTCGATGACGCAAAGAGACGTGGTGCCTGAAACCGCCGAAGGCCACCCCAATGGCCCGGCGCGGACCGGGTCGATCGCGTCTCGTCTTGGCGCCAACCGGCGTTCGGACACGAGCTCCTCACCGTCGGCGTGCTCGTGCAGCACGCGCTCGCGGTCCCATCCGGCCTGTCTGCAGCACTCGACGAGCAGGTGAGCCCATTGATCGGATTCGGGCTCGCTCAGATCGAGGCCGGACGCGATCCATGAGGACGCCAGTGTCAGATAGCCCTGGCTGTTGGGCGGAATGGTCCAGAGCCGGTGATCCCACGCATCCGCGGCCAGCGGATCGACCCAATCGGCGAGTGGATCGGCAAGATCCTCAGGCGTGTACTCGCCGGCACCAAGCTCGAGAAGGTTCTCGCCGAACTCCCCGCCGTACCAGCCGTCTCGCCCTCGGGCGGCGATGTCGGCGAGCGCCTTGGCCATACCCGGTCTGCGGATGACAGTGCCGGGACGTAGGTCGCCAGCTGCCTTGTAGTCCTCACCGCCAGGCGCATCGGCCACCCGCGCCGCGGCTGCCGCCATGGCGGGTGTGGCCGGAAAGCCATCTGACGCCAGTCGGCGAGCCGGATCGAGAACCTCGGCCAGCTCGAGCCGTCCGAAACGCTCGTGCAGCGCTAGCCATCCGTCGACACACCCAGGCATCGGCACAGAACGGATGTCTCCGGACGGCGGCATGTAGGCGTGCCCCTCGTCGCGTAGGCGGGCGGGGTCAGCACCCGATCCGGCCCTACCTGACGAGTTCAGCGCGGCGGGCGTGCCGCCGCCCGGTATGTGAACGAGGGCAAACAGGTCGCCGCCCATCCCGCAGACGTACTGCGCGGTGATGGCCAGCACGGCGTTGGCCGCAATGGCCGCATCTGCGGCTGAGCCGCCGCGGAGCAACATGGCGAGTCCGGCCGAGGACGCGAGATGGTCGATGGTGGTGACCATGCCATTCGTCGCGTACCGCGAACCGAATGGGGCGAGCGTCGTCAGGAGATTCTCAACTGACTGAGGTTTGGCTGCTCTCCCAGTATCGGTCGCGCAAGAGGCGCTTGTAGAGCTTGCCGGTGGGGTGGCGGGGCAGTTCAGCTTCGAAATCGACCGACTTCGGGCACTTGTAGTGCGCGAGCCGCTCACGGCAATAGGCGATCAGTTCACGCTCGAGTGCCGGGCCGGGCCGGGCGCCTTCGGCGGGCTGGACGACAGCCTTGACCTCCTCACCCATCTCCTCGTGCGGGATCCCGAAGACCGCGACATCGGCAACCGACGGGTGCATGGTCAGCACATTCTCAGCTTCCTGCGGATAGATGTTCACTCCGCCCGAGATGATCATGTAGGCCTTGCGGTCCGTCAGGAAGAGGAAGCCTTCGTCATCGAGGTATCCGACGTCGCCGAGCGTCGTCCACCCTTGCTCAGTGCGCGCCGCGGCGGTCTTCTCGGGGTCGTTGTGATATTCGAACCCTCCCTGTTCGAAATACACCGTTCCCGGTTGACCAGGTGGAAGCTCTGTACCGTCGTCGTCGAGGATGTGGATCGGACCGGTGAGAGATCGTCCGACGGTTCCCGGGTGGGCGAGCCAGTCCTGGGGTGAGGCGTAAACGAATCCGTTGCCCTCCGTGCCCGCGTAGTACTCGTGCACGATTGGTCCCCACCAGTCGAGCATTGCCTGCTTGACCGAGACCGGGCACGGAGCCGCAGCATGGATGCAGAACTTCAGGCTTGACACGTCGCGGCGAAGTCGCTCTTCCTCCGGCAGCTTCAGCAGCCTCACGAACATGGTGGGCACCACCTGTGTGTGAGTGGCGCGGTACCGCTCGATGGCGTCCAGATACGCGACCGGGTCGAAGTGCTCCATGACGACGACCGTTCCGCCGATGCGTTGGGTGGCAACGCAAAACCGCAGTGGCGCGGCGTGGTAGAGCGGCGCCGGAGAGAGGTAGACAGTTTGTTCATCAAAGCCGAAGAGAAGCGCCATGAGGCCTGCCAGGGGATCGGCGAATTCCTCTACCGGGACCATCGGGATGCGCCGCTTCACTCCCTTGGGTACACCGGTGGTTCCGGACGAGTACAGAAGATCAGTCCCCTCGACAAGCGGCGGACTTTCCCCAGTCTCGAGATCGATCGTGGCCACGTTCTCGTCATAGGAGTCGAACCCCGCAATTTCACCGTCGATGCTCAACCACGTGGGTATCTCAGGGACCAGTTGCCTCGCCTCGGCCGCAAGCGGGGCGACACCGCTCGACACCAGGACTGCCTTTGCCCCCGAATCGCGCAGGATGTAGGCCGTCTCATCCGGCGTCAGGCGGGTCGACATGGCCGTGTAGTAGAGGCCGGTCCGCTGAGCCGCCCATGCGGCCTCGAGAAAGCGCGGCGAGTTCTCCGCCAGGATGGCGATGACATCGCCTTGCCCGACCCCCGCCTCCCGGAGATACCTCGACAGCCGCTCGATGCCGGCGTCGAACTCTCCGTAGGTGACCGTGGCTCCGGTTTCGGCCATCACGATCGCCGGATGGTCGGGCCTGGTGGCAGAGTGCGTCCCGGGGTGCACATCAGGCACCGTAGTGGCGCCGCGACGATCCCACGAAGGTCGCTGGGCCTAGGGTTATCGCCGGGGGTCGACAGGGGTACATGAAGTCTGATGAGCCGAGGGGGCAGAAGGCGGTGAGCGCGGCAATAGAACGCGTCTTGGGGCCGAGCCCGACCGAACTCGCGTCTGACGAACTTGCCGACCTGCACCGTGAGTACCGCCGGACGCGAGACCGTGATCTCCAGGCGCGACTGGTCGAGCGGTATCAGCGTCTTGCCTTCCGTTTGGCACGGCGCGCCGCCAAGCGTGAAGACGAGGTAGACGACCTCAGCCAGGTCGCGCTGATCGGTTTGGTCAAAGCGCTGTGGCGCTATGACCCCGAGCGGGGCATCGGCTTTACGACTTTTGCCTGGTCGACGATCGAAGGTGAGCTCAAGCGCCATCGCCGCGACCACACCTGGACCGTCCACGTATCGAGGGCGTTGCAGGAGCGCTATCTGCGGACCTCGGCCACCATCGAAGAGCTCACCCACGAGTTCGGCCGTTCGCCCACACTGCCCCAGGTGGCTGAGCGGATGAATGAGTCGGTGGAGGCGGTCATCGAGGCCATCAGCGTGCGGGACGCGCAGACACCGGCTTCCCTCGATGTCAATCCCTCCAATGACGAGCCGCACCAGGAACCGGCCGATCCGACCATCGCCGGTGATGAGGTCGAAGAGAAGGCCGAGGTCGAGGGCTTGATGAGGCGACTCTCAGATCGCGAGCGCGACATCGTGCAGCTTCGGTTCTTTCGTGACCTCACCCAGCGAGAGATCGGCGAGGAGCTCGGGCTGAGCCAGATGCACGTGTCCCGGTTGCTCGCCCGCAGTCTCGACCGCATGCGCGAATGGGCCGCTGAATAGTCCGGAGAGACCCCGCCCCCGCTCCGGCGGGGACGCCCCCGCCGATTGGAGACGAGGAGCGAAGAGCTAAGCGAAACGGAGTAAGTGTTGTTCGCGTTTGCCTCTTCTTAGGAGGATGTAGCCGCCGGCGATGAGGTCGGTGGGGGTGAGTTTTCGGTCGACGTCGTCCTCGCGACGGTTGTTCACGTAGGCGCCACCTTGGCTGATCGTGGTGCGGGCTGCGGACTTCGAGCGCACCAGGGCCCCGGCGAGGGCGTCGACGAGCGGCAGACCGTCTCCGTCAAGGTGCGAGCGAGGGCGCGTCGACGAGGGCGCGTCGGCGAGCACATCGAGCAACGTCTGCTCGTCCAGCGAAGTGATCTCCTCGGTGAACAACAGACCGGATACGCGTGCGGCGCGCCTCGCCTCGTCCTCGCCATGGACGAGCGTGGTCACTTCGGTGGCGAGCACTCGCTGGGCCTCGCGCTTTTCGGGACGTTCCGACGTCGCCGTGTCGAGGTCCTCGATGTGCTCGCGGGACAGGAAGGTGTAGTCGCGCAGGAAGTTGCCGACGTCGGCGTCCTCGATACGGAGGAAGAACTGGTAGAGGTGATACGGGCTCGTGCGCTGGGCGTCCAGCCACACCGCGTTGCCCGCCGTCTTGCCCATCTTTTCTCCGCCGATAGTGACTAGAGGCCACACGAGGGCGTGGGCCTGGCTCGAGCGCACCTTCCGGATGAGATCCGTTCCGGCAACGATGTTGCCCCACTGGTCGCTGCCGCCGATCTGGAGTCGGCACTCGAACCGGTCGAAGAGCTGCAGGTAGTCGTAGGCCTGGAGTAGCTGGTAACTGAACTCGGTGAAGGAGATTCCCTGCTCTCGCTCCTCGAGCCTCGAGCGCACCGATTCCTTGGCGATCATTGTGTTGACGGTGAAGTACTTGCCGACGTCGCGCAGGAAGTCCATCAGCCGCATCGATCCGAGCCAGTCGAGGTTGTCGACCACCGATCCCCCAGTATCCGGATCTACGAAGCGTTCGACCTGTAACCGGATTCCTTCGACCATGGCCTTGATCTCGTCGACTCCGGTCAGCTGCCTTTCCTCGGAGCGCCCCGACGGATCTCCGACCAGCCCGGTACCACCTCCTACGAGGGCGATCGGACGGTGGCCTGCCCGCTGGAACCGCCTCAGGGTCACCAGCCCGAGCAGGTGGCCGATGTGCAGGCTGTCTGCCGTGGGATCGCAACCGAGGTACACGGTCAGAGGACCCTTGGCGAGCTCCTTCTCGAGGTCAGGCGTGACGCTATGGACCAGGCCTCTCCACACGAGATCCTCGAAGAGCGACTCCGCCACCTGCCCAGTATCGCCCGGTTAGGGTCCGGGCATGCGAACCCGCAATGGCCTGATCACCCTCTTCCTCGCTGCCGCGCTCGCCTTGGCGGGTGCCTGTGGCGACGACGAGCCGACCCGAGATGAGTCCGGTTCGATCAGCGAGACCGACGACGTCACGCCCAATTCACTCCAGGTCGGAGACTGCTTCAACGATCCCGACGAGTCCGCCACCGAAGTCACTTCGCTGGAGGCGGTGCCTTGCGACGAGCCCCACGACAACGAGATTTTCC
Source organism: Actinomycetota bacterium (assembly GCA_019347775.1). GTDB lineage: Bacteria > Actinomycetota > Acidimicrobiia > Acidimicrobiales > JAHWKP01 > JAHWKP01. The sequence goes on from JAHWKP010000008.1 coordinate 8,097, forward strand.
ACGTCTTCGATCTCGAGGGCGACGACTTCCCCGGGGAAGACGAGGTCAAGCGCCTGGGCATGGAGGGATGCGAAGCTGAGTTCGAGGGCTACGTCGGAACGCCGCTAGCCGAGAGCGGACTAGCCATCGTGCCCGTCACCCCGACCGAGGGATCGTGGGAGAGCACCGACGACCGCACCATCCTCTGCGCTGCCTACAACTCCGATGGCGCGCCGCTGACTGGATCGGTCGAGGGTAGGGGCGCGGCTGCGCCCGCGGGCGAGGGTGGCGCTCCGCCAGGTGAGCCGGCACCGGAAGACGGAAGCGCGCCCGAGGGCGATGCCCCTCAGGGCTAGCTGAACAGAAGCTGGATCGCCGCGTCGGGCACGGCCGCCGCGTTTCCGACAACGGTGGCGCTCACCCAGCGTCGGTTCTGTGTCGCCACGTACCCATAGGACCACGAGTTCGGATTGGATGCCGTCAGCACGAGCGGGGCTCCCTGGCGCGCAGCATCCGGCGCCGACACCAGCGCGTCGGCGAAACCCGAGCCGGACGCCACGACGATCCGCGAAGCCGACGGAAAGAACGTGTTGGCGACGTTGACCGCAGTGGCGTAACGGTCTGTTCCGTGGACCCGCTGCGTCATGCCTGCGGCCTGGGCCGTGAGGTCGGACACCGCTGCCGGGCCGCCGACGACGATCCGCGGTACCAGCGGGTTGGTGGCCAGGTAACTGGCTGTTGCCGGTGGGACGCTTTGGGGCGCCACCAAAATGATCGGCGACCGCCGGCTGGCCGCGACCGCCGAGGCCGCCACCGCATCGGGGAACGCCATCCCGGACACCACGAACAGCGACGTCGGAGAGGCGTTGACTCGCGGAGCGACGGCGGCGGCCGTCGCGTATCGGTCAGTTCCCGCGATCCGCTCGGTGGCGATGCCGTTGGTCCGGAACGTGTCTTCGATCGCCACGGGCAGGGCGTTGGTGCCGCCGAGAAGGATCACCCGTCCGTCAGGGGACAGGACGCGCTTGGCCTCGGTGACCACGTTGGCCGGCACACCCGAACGGGGGACCAACAGAACACTGCCGTTGTGAGCCGCGGCCAGCGGCCCTCCGGCCAGCGCATCGGCGAACTCGTCTGCTCGGGCCACGACTATCCGGGCGGCGGTGCCGGCGGGAAGGCGCTGGCTGACCAGGACGGATGAGTCCGACTCGGATGCGCCGACGAGACGGGTGATCGGCGTGCGGGTCTCCCAGCCGACCGGGGTGGTAGTCGCGACGAAATCGACGGTGACCCACATTCTTGACTCAGCCCACCGCACGCCGACGCCGACCCACTGGAAGTCACCGAGGATGTTGTCGCGGTGCTTGGTCGAATTCATGAATGCGGCGTGGAGTTGGGCAACGCTGCCTCCCGCACCGATGTTTTCACCGGCTCGCCGCCAAGAAGGCAGCGAGACAGCCAGCTGATCAGCGAAGTTGGGGTTATGGCGCAGCACTCCGTCGGAGGCCATCACCCCTGACCAGCTGCGGGCTACGTCGCGCGCTGAGGGGACCATGGCGAGGGGCTGCATTCCTCGCTCCCAGCGCTCCCGATTCATGAGGTTGACGAAGTCCCACTCGTCCCACTGAGGGTGGGTGGCGCTGGCCCGGGCGCTCGGAATCGTCGCGGCGACCATGGCGATCGACGCAAGGGCCGCTACGACGCGGAGGAACAAAAGGCGCGGAACCACATATAGGTACTCGGCGCGGAGCGCCGAGGAGCAGAGGGCCATCCCCCAAACTCCCCATAGGGACCAGTCCGTTCAGGTGGCGCCGCAGGGTTAACCCACGGCCAGGCCTCGCCTTAGTCGGGCCGCCGCCTCTTGCATCGAGGCTTCATCCTCGTACCGCACACGGGGCCAGAAGAATCCCCGCAGGCCGTCCTTCCGGTGGCGGGGCACCACGTGCACGTGGAGGTGGGGCACGCTCTGGCTGACCCGGTTGTTCACAGCGACGAAGGACCCGTGCGCCTGCAGGCCGTCCGGGGCTTCGACGGCTCGAGCGACGCGCTGAACCACTTCAAACAGCTCGGGGATCTGTTCGACCGGAAGATCGGGCAGCGTCTCGACGTGGAGTCGCGGGACGACCAGAACGTGGCCGTGGAATACCGGCGCGCGGTCCAAGAACGCCACGACGGCCTCCTCTTCCAGCACTACATGTGCGTCGCCTTCACCGGCGACTACGGCACAGAAGACGCAGGACATCGCCGTAGCATGGCCGTCCGTGCCCGACATGCCCGTCTCGATGACTGCAGGCCTAGGCGAGACGGTCCTGCCGGCGCCTCCGGAGGAGGCCTCCGATCGCCTGCGGAAGGCTCTTGCTCTCAGCGGGCCCGAGCGGCGCGAGGCGATCTCGAAGGTGGCGGGTACTTATCCGACCTATCTCGACGCCTGGGCCGAACTCGGGGCGGCGGCAAGGGACGCCGTCGAGGCCTATGCCTGTTACCGCGTCGGATACCACCGGGGCTTGGACGCATTGAGAGCAGCCGGTTGGCGCGGCTCTGGCTATGTCCGCTGGTCCCGACCCACCAACCGCGGGTTCTTGAAATCTCTCGTCGGTTTGGCGGAAGTGGCTGGAGAGCTCGGCGAATCCAGCGAGGAGGAGCGGTGCCGGACCTTCGCGGCCCAGCTGGATCCGGAGTGGTCTGCCGAGGCGAGCGGTGCCGAGCAGCCGAGGGATAGTCAGTGAGCCGGCGAGTGTCGCCTCCGTCGGATCCGATCACCGAGCTCGCCACCGAGATCACGAAACGGGGCGAGGGCAAGCAGGCGCGGGTGTTCCGGATGTCGTGGTGGAGCGAGCGTCTTCTCGCCTGGGCGATGAAAGACGAGGCCTTCAAGACCCAACTGTTCCGGTTCGTCGACGTCTTCCCGGCGCTCCACGAGCCACCCGAAGTCCGACGGCATGTCAAGGAGTACTTCGGTGGCTCGGACACTCCCGTCATCATGCGGCTGGCGGTAGCGACGGCCGGAATCCTGCCCGCGGGAATCACCTCCAGGGTCGCCCGGCGCCAGATCTCTCGGATGGCTCGCCAATTCATCGTGGGGGAGACGCCCGAGGAGGCCCTTCCGGCGCTGCGTTCGATGTGGGTGCAGGGGAGTGCCGCCACAGTCGACCTGCTCGGCGAGAAGGTGGTGACAGAAGGCGAGGCCGACCGCTACGCCGCCCGCGTGGAGCAGCTCATCCGCGCCCTGGCCGAGGGTTCCGTGTCATGGCCCTCCCGCCCAGTGCTCGAGGCCGACGATTTGGGCCCGATCCCGCGAGCGAACGTCAGCATCAAGCCGACCGCCCTGGCGTCGCTCTACGCCCCCCTGACGCGGTCCGACGGTCTTGCGCAAGCGAGGGAACGACTTCTACCGATTCTGAAGGCGGCCGCCGACCTGAACGCCTTCGTGTGGTTTGACATGGAGCACTACGCCGCGAAGGACATCACTCTTGAGCTGTTCCGTTCGCTCATGGAAGAGCCCGCTCTCGCGGATCTCCATGCCGGGATTGTCATCCAGGCGTACCTGCGGGACTCCCATGCCGACCTTTCGGACATCGTGCAATGGGCCCAAGGGCGAGTCACGCCGCCGTGGGTGCGTCTTGTCAAGGGTGCTTATTGGGACGCTGAGACGATCGAGGCTCAGGCCGAAGGCTGGCCGGTTCCGGTCTTCGAGGACAAGGACCACACCGACGCCAACTACGAGCGGTGCGTGAGGCTGTTGCATGACAGCCACGGAAAAGTGCGGGCTGCATTCGGTACCCACAACCTGCGGTCGCTCGCAGTGGCCATCCACGAGGCGCGGACGCGGGGCATCCCCGACAACGGCTACGAGCTGCAGATGCTCGTCGGGATGGCCGAACCAGTGCAGGCCGCCATCCGCGAGATGGGTCATCGCCTGCGTATCTACGCGCCGATGGGCGAGCTCGTCCCCGGGATGGCCTACCTCGTGCGGCGGCTGCTGGAGAACACGTCGAACGAGAGCTTCGTACGGCAGCGCTTCGCGGACGGCAAGGAACTGGACGAGCTCGTCAGGCCGCCAGAGATCACCGAAGCCTTGCCCGGTCGCGGCCACGTCGACCCACCTGCCGCCCGTCGCACCCGGGCAGACGCCCCTGCGCCCTACGAGCCCGAGCCGGTCGCCGAGTTCAGAGAAACGGGAGCCCGGCTCCGGTTTGCAGCCGCGATAGAGGCCACCGCCGGCTCGCTCGGACAAAGCGTGCCGGCGGTAATGGGTAGCCGCCGGATCGACACCGCAGAGGTCATCGACTCCGTCGACCCAGCGTCTCCCTCCACCGTGGTGGCCCGTGCAGCGCGGTGTACGGCCGAGCACGCGGCCGAGGCCCTCGCCGTCGGGCAGGCGGCGCAGCCCGATTGGGCGGCGCAGCCGGCCGAGGCCCGCGCCGAGGTCGCCTTCGGCGCGGCGGCCTGGATGCGGGAACGGCGCGACGAACTAGCCGCCCTCATGATCTTCGAGGCGGCCAAACCTTGGACCGAAGCCGACGCAGACGTCTGTGAAGCGATTGACTTCTGTGAGTACTACGGGCGCGAAGCTCTGCGGTTGGCGCGAGGCGGTCCGGTTCAGTCGCCTCCGGGCGAGTCCAATTCTCTCCACTACCGGCCCAAGGGAGTCGGCGTCGTGATCTCGCCCTGGAACTTCCCCCTGGCTATCCCGACCGGCATGGTCGTGGCCGCCCTTGTGGCTGGTAACTCTGTGGTGCTCAAGCCGGCAGAGCAGACCCCGGCCGTGGCACTCAAGCTGGTGGAAGCTCTCGAAGCAGGCGGTCTTCCGCCGGGCGTACTGGGTTTTCTTCCCGGGTTTGGCGAGGAGGTCGGTGCGCCACTCGTTGCCGACCCGCGCACTGCGTTCATCGTCTTCACCGGCTCATCGCCCGTGGGCCTGCAGATCATTCGCACGGCTGCCGAAGTCGCTCCCGGCCAGCGGCACGTCAAGAGAGTTGTGGCCGAGATGGGCGGCAAGAACGCTTTGATCATCGACGCCGATGCCGATCTCGACCAGGCCGTGCCCGCAATTGTCAAGTCGTCGTTCGGATACGCCGGACAGAAGTGCTCGGCCGCGGCGAGGATCATCGCGCACCGGTCTGTGCACGACGACGTGGTCGAGCGCATGATCGGGGCGGCCACCGAGTTGCGGGTTGCCCATCCACGTGAGATGGCAACCCAGATCGGTCCGGTGATCGACGCCGAAGCGCACGCACGGATCAAGTCCTGCATCGAGGCGGCTCATTCGCAGGGCGAGGTCGTCCTAGCCCGCATGGACGTGCCCGACGAAGGGTGGTTCATTGGTCCCAGCATCGTGGTGGGGGCGAGTCCTCGCGCCCCCGTAAACACCGAGGAGATTTTCGGCCCGGTCGCGTCGGTCATGCGGGTCGACAGCTTCGATGAGGCGATGGAGCGCGCCAACGCCACGGCCTACGCGTTGACCGCCGGCGTGTTCAGCCGGTCTCCGAGCCACATTGAGGTCGCCTCGCGTCACCTGCGAGCCGGGAATGTCTACGTCAACAGATCCATAACGGGGGCGGTCCCGGGGCGCCAGCCGTTCGGCGGCTACGGCCTATCCGGAGTGGGGTCCAAGGCTGGGGGCCCAGACTACGTCGCACAGTTCATGGATCCACGCGTGGTGACGGAGAACACGATGCGCCAGGGTTTCGCCCCCGGCGGGCCGCCTGTCGGTCGCACGCGCGGTATCTGAGGGGCGCCTCCGGGCGGACGCGCCAAAGCCGCCCGGGCAAATCCGAGCGGCTCCGGAGTCTGCGCCTGATCTAGAAGATCAGAATTAGAAGAATTATGAGCAGGATGAGGGTTCCGAGTCCGATGTACATGCTCTATAGGTTCCCGCCACGCCGTAGGAGGTAAACACTCCAGATGGCAGATTCGACTGGTTCAGAAGAGGTAGTTGGCCCGATTCCCGAGGGCGCCGATGCCGACGAGTACGACCGGCTCAGGCGCCGAGTGATGTCCGTTTTCCCCTACGGCCTCTACGTGATCGGCAGCCGCGATGGCGAGCGGAGGAACGCCATGACCGCCAACTGGGTGACGCAGCTTTCGTTCGATCCCCGCAAGCTCGTCGGAGTGTCCATCGAACGCACCTCCTTTACGCACGAGTTGATCGCCGCCGGTCGCTCCTTCACCGTCAACGTGGTGCCGCGTGACGAGCGAGAATCGGTGCGCAAGTTCACCAAGCCGGTGGAGGTCGACACCTCGGCGTCGACTCTCAACGGCTACGCCTACCGCGACGGGCCCAGCGGGGCGCCGCTGCTGGAGATAGCGGCCGCCTGGGTGGACTGCCGGGTCATTAACGAGGTGGATTGCGGCAGTCACACGTTCTTCATCGGCGAGGTGATCGCGGCTGGCTTCGAGCGAGACGAGGACACCCCGGTGCTGCGCCTGGAAGACACCCGCATGAAGTACGCCGGGTGACCGAAAGCGAAGCCGCCTTTCGGTGGATCGATGATCAATCCGAATTGCAGGAACTGGTCGCCGAGCTGGTCTCGCACCCGGCAATCGGATGGGATACCGAGTTCCACCGTGAGCGTTCGTATTACCCGCATCTGGCGCTGGTTCAGGTCGCGTGGCCGAATGGCATCGCACTGATCGACCCGCTGGCTCTTGACTTGACGCCGCTCGCGACCGTTCTCGAGCGCACCGTGTCCGTCCTGCACGCCGACCAGGACATCGCGATCCTCGAGCGTTCTTGCGGCGCAGCGCCGGCAGTTTTGTTCGATACGCAGGTAGCGGCCGGGTTTCTTGGCATGTCGTCGCCGTCGTTGGCGGCCTTGGTGGAGCGCTTTGCAGGGGTGCGCTTGGCCAAGGGCCACCGTCTGGCGGACTGGGCCCACCGGCCCCTGAGCGAAGGGGAATGCCGCTACGCGGCGAACGATGTGGCCCATCTCCTCCACCTTCACGAGCGCCTCACCACCAAGCTCGAGGAGAAAGGCCGCTTGACTTGGGCTCTGGCGGAGTGCGAAACCCTGCTCGCCCGCGACCGCTCGTACCAGGACCCCGACAGGGCCTGGTGGCGTATGAAGGACTCGCGAGCGTTGAGAGGCGATTCGCGAAACATCGCTCAGACCGTCGCCGCGTGGCGGGAGCGCCGCGCCGAACGCCTCGATATCCCGCCGAGATTCGTGTTGTCCGACATGGCCCTGGCCAACATCGCTCAGCGCAAGCCGACCCGGCCGGCTGACCTCGACGGTATACGTGGACTCGACCGTCGCCAGATCGGCGGAGCGGCCGACGAACTCCTCGCAGCGGTGAGAGAAGGCCTGAGCTTGGAGCCAGAGGCTCTGCGCCTCCCGGTCACGGACGAGGGCGAGAGAGGGCAGCGTGCGGGAGTGACACTGGCATCGGCGTGGGTCGCCCAGCTCGGCAGGGACCTCGGGATCGACCCGGCGCTGCTGGCCACCCGTTCCGATGTGGTCGGGTTCCTGCGGGGGTCACCTTCGACCCGGCTGGCGAACGGATGGAGGGCGGAGCTGGTGGGGGAGCCAGTCCGCAAGCTCGTCTCCGGCGAGGCGGCGCTGGCTTTCGACGGCGAAAACCTGGTTCTGGAGGATCGAGCCCCGGCCCGTGCGGACCGAAGTGACGGAGGAGCGGGCAGAGTAGGCCGATGAGCGAAGAACTCGACGTGGCGGCGATGATCGAACGCTTCCGGGAGCGGGCCAAGGCCGTCCGGAACCGGGGCCTGCCTCCTGTGGAGGGTGCGGAACGGAAGAAGTTCGTCGAGCAGGCCCGCCTCGACTACCAGGACTTCGCCATGCTGGGCGACGCCCAGGGAGAGCTCGAGGACGGCGTGCTTCACCTGCGGGTGGACCTCCGTCCCGACCCGGGGGCGCGTCCGGACCCCTCTTGACTACCGGGTACCATCGGAGCGTCAGTGCGTCGGGCGTGGGTAGGCCCCGTAGCCCAGGAGGGCCGGGGTGACACCAGGGGCCACCAGCAGGAAGGGACGAGGACGTGAGGAAAGGACGCCACCGGCGCTTCGAGGAGGCAAGAGCTCTCAAGCGCCTGAATGAGCCGGACGAGCAGCCGTGCGCCGAGTGCGGTGCCGATCCCGAGGACGACCATGCCTCGTGGTGCCTCGCTCCGGTCGAAGACCTGCTCGACGAGCAGGAAGCTGCAGCCAAATGGACCACCGTGTTGGACAGCCATCAAGACGACGCCAGTGCCAACGGCGGAGCCTCGAACGGAAACGGTGGCACGAGTGCCGCCAGTCCTAACGGCGTAGCCAGCGAAGCCTCCGGCTAGCCGGCACCTCGGGGGGGCGAAATGCGCAAGTCTCTGGACTGGCGCGCGGCCGCGTCCCAGCTCGGCCCCTACCGACGGGCCGAAGCCGTGTTGGCGGTCATCATCGCCGTGTTACTGATGGCATCGGTAGGCGCGGTGGTCCGGGGCTCTGGCATAGATCCCGGAGTTTCAGTGGGGACCACGCCACCACTGGCAGCGGCCGCGCCTCTCACGTTTGGCGATCGTTTGGCGATCGCGCCGGTGCCGCCGACCCCGGCTCCAGCTCCGATCGTCGAGACGACGATCCCCTTTGTGCCCCCGACCCGTTCAGCCCGTCCGGCAGCGGCCCTCCCGACCTCCGGCTTCGCCAGTGCGACCAGCGCCGGTATACAGCCCTACACGGGGCTCGGCACGTGGGTCGACGTATACGACTGGACCGCCACCTATACCCGGGAGGCGGGACCAGAGGTGGGTCCAGAGACGCTGGATCTGATGGCCGCCGAGGGTGTCCAGACGCTCTATATCCAGCCCTCCAAGCACGACGCCCCAGATGACATCGTCGAGCGCGATCGGCTTGAAGCCATCCTCGCCCGTGCACGTGCCAATCGGATTCGCGTCGTTGCCTGGTATCTCCCCACGCTGGTCGATCCCGCCGCCGATCTGCGCCGGCTACTCGCCATAGCCAACCTGCCGGTAGACGGCCTGGCTGTCGACATCGAGGCCCGCAACGTCACCGATGTGGGCGAGCGCAACCGCCGGCTCGTGCAGCTCTCCGCCGATCTACGAGCGGCGCTGCCCGGCCGCACGCTCGGGGGAATCGTGCTGCCTCCGGTCCTGATGGAAGAGGTGAACCGGAACTACTGGCCGAACTTCCCCTGGCGCGAGATCGCCCCCTATTACGACGTCTGGCAGACGATGGGCTACTGGACGGACCGGAAGCCATCCTCGGGCTGGGGCGACGCTTACGCGTACACGATGGAGAACGTGCTGCGTCTACGGCGCAATCTCGGTCTTCCCAATGCGCCCGTGCACCCGATCGGCGGGATCGGCCACCGCACGACTCCGGACGACCTTGCCGGCTTCCACCGAGCGGCAGTGGAGAGCGTGTGCCTGGGGGGCAGCCTTTACGACTGGCGCACCACCGGCGCTGCGCTCTGGCCTGGCTTGCGCCCGTTCCGCGTCTGACCGAGCTGGACGGCCCGGCCCGCTTCAGCCGGGTGCGGTAGCGGCTTGTTGGCTCCTCGCCGGCGGCGCATCGTTGCTAGGTATTCGGCCAGTTCTTCGTAGACCGCCTCGTTGGAGATGGCCACGAGCTCATCGCGCATGGTCTCGTAGACCGGGCTGCGTCCGATGAAGGCGTCGGGCGCTTCGGTGCACCACCAATGGAAGTCCTCGCCACCGCCCCCCCAATGGCGACGGTCCCACTGCGCGACTGTGGACGTGACATGGCCATCGGCGGCCACAGTGTCTTCGCGGCGCAGCGGAAGCTGCCAGCAAACCTCGGGCTTCCAGTCGAGGGGCCGCTCCTCCGCCTCCAGTGCGGCCCGGTGTAGGGCGCACCCCGCGCCGCCGGGAAACTCCGGGCGGTTCAGGAAGATGCAGGCGCCCTTGACCCGGCGGCTTAGGGTCTCTTCACCCTGGCGGCGTAGGACGCCCCTGGTCAGGCCTTCCTTCCGGAACTGCCACTGGTCGGGCCGCAGCCGCTGCGTCTGGCGCTCGACGCGGTCGATGTCGTCCTGGTCGGTGAAGTGGGCGCCATGCGAGCAACACCCCTGGACCAGCTCGGTGGCGTCGTGGTCGAGCACGCCCTTGCAGCCTCGACCGAAGATGCATTCCCAGCCCGAGAGCAGGAATGCCACATCGAAGACCCACGTCCTCTCCTCTTCGGGGTCCTCGATCGATACCCACTCCCGTACCGCCGCCGTTTGACTCATGTGTCTCCCTAGTCCTGAGGCAAAGATTGTGGATCATCCTGCAGGCTCGGATCACCAAGCAGGTGGACTGCCTTCTCCACGGACCGCCGAGCGCGCGTGTAAAGACGCTCGGACTGCCCTTCACTCTCCCTGAGAGCGTCCAGGGCGAGATCGGCCAGATCCTCAGCCAGCGATTCGAGTTTGGCACGCACCTCTTCTCTGCTCATGTCAGGCCTTTTCGTCCTCTTCGGCGGTGGTCGGCGGGCGAGTCGGCACGGCCGGCGCACTCGGCAGGTCGTTGACCGCGTCGATCCGCAGCCGCAGGCGTCCATGCTGGAAACGATCGAAGCGGAGTGCGATGCGGGGCAGGTCGACGTTGTCGTTGTGGGACCGTTCCACCGGAAGCGGCCGGGTGTGGCGGATCACGCCGTCGGTCGTGATGTCGGCAAAGCGTTCCTGCAACTCGGCCACCTCGAGGTCCGTCGGCTCGCCCTTCAGACGCATGACCATGAGGTCTCCGACCCAACGGCGCGAGTGGTAGTTGCGGTAGAAGCCGAGCAGCTCTTCCGCGGCTTCTGCCACGTCGTCGGTAAGTCTGTAGAGGTGATGATCGTCATCGTCGATGAGGCCGCGCGACGTGACCTCCTCGCGCAAGAAGTTTTCCCAGCCTTGCCAATAAGTGCCGTTCGGAAGGTTCAGGAAAACGAGAGGTACCGGCTCGCCCTTGCCTGTCTGTAGGAGAGTCAAGAGCTCGAAGGCCTCGTCGAGCGTTCCGAATCCTCCGGGCATCACGACAAACCCTGCGGTTTCCTTCATCAACATCAGCTTGCGAGTGAAGAAGTAACGCATCTCGACCAAGCGGGTGGGGTCATCGCCCAGCAGGGCATTGGCGGCCTGCTCGAACGGAAGACGTATGTTGACGCCGAGAGAGTTCTGCGGACCGGCTCCCTCGAACCCGGCGGCCATGATTCCCGGTCCGGCGCCGGTGACCACGACCCAGCCTTCCTCGGCCATACGTCGGGCCAGGTCCCGTGCTTGGTCGTAGACCGGATTATCGGGGCCGGTGCGGGCGGAGCCGAACATCGTCACCTTCGGGCTGTCGCGGAAGGGAGCAAAGACCTCGAAGGCCTGCACCATCTCCTTCAAGGCCGCGCTGGCGATCTTCACGTCCAGACGGGAACTGGGCCCCCGGGCCAGGTCGGTGACTGTGACGAGGATCTCCTGGAGCTGATCTCGATAGCGCTCCGGCGCGAGGGCGTCCAGCAGGTCACTGATGGCGGTGTCGAGTCCAGCGTCACCGGTCGACCCTCGGCGAGGGACTGGCTGGCTTTCCGCTGCGGAGGCCGTCGTCACGCCGGGATGGGGACGCGCCCGTATCGGGTCGTGCGTTGTTCCAACCGGCGGTTGCCGCCATCAGCAGCATTGGCGCGGCCGACGATGTCTGCGAAAGCGGAGGCATCCATGGCCTGGCCGTGTGAGGCCCCGGCCGCTCGCGAGATGTTCTCGTTGATGAGCGTGCCCCCCAAGTCATTGGCGCCCGCCCGCAGCACCTGCGCGGAGCCTTCGGCGCCGAGCTTGACCCACGAGGCTTGGATGTTCGGGACGAGTGACCCGTAGGCAAGTCGGGCGACGGCGTGCATCAGCACAGACTCCCGGAAGGTCGGGCCCGGCCGGGCCTTGCCCTGCAGCCACATCGGGGCGGCCATGTGAACGAAAGGAAGGGGCACGAATTCGGTGAAGCCCCCGGTCTCGGCTTGGAGATCCCTTGTGCGGACGATGTGACGAGCCCAGTGGATGGGCTGTTCGATGGCCCCGAACATGATCGTGATGTTGGATCCGAGCCCTACGCCGTGGGCGGCGCGATGGCAATCCAGCCACTGCTGAGTGTTGATCTTGTCGGGACACAGAACGGCGCGGATCTCGTCGTCGAGGATCTCGGCCGCGGTCCCCGGGAGCGAGGCCAGGCCGGCGGCCTTCAGCTCGAGCAGATACTCCGTGAGGTCCACGCCGAGCCGGCGGGCGCCTTCGGTGACTTCCAGCGCGGTGAAGCCATGGATGTGGATTTCCGACGAAGCCGAGCGAACGGCGCGTAGAACGTCGAGGTAGTAGTTGCCGTCGAAGCTCGGGTGAATGCCACCTTGGAGGCACACCTCCGTCGCGCCCATCTCCACTGCCTCGGCCACGCGATCGGAAATCTCTTCAAGCGTGAGCAGGTAGGGCGAGCCCCGCAGGTTCAGGGAGAGCGGACCCTTCGAGAAGGCGCAGAACTTGCACTTGAACGTGCAGACGTTGGTGTAGTTGATGTTGCGGTTGGCCACCCAGGTGACGGTGTCGCCAACCAGTTCCCGGCGCAGCTCGTCCGCGGCCTCGGCAACGGCCATTACCTCGGGGCCACGGGCGGAGAACAGCGCCGCTATTTCGTCCACGCTCGGCAGTTGCGCTGCGCTGATCCGGTCGAGCACCTCACCGACAGCCGAGCCGGTCGCATGTTTCGCCGCCTGTAGTGACCGAG
>JAHWKP010000090.1 GCA_019347775.1 Actinomycetota bacterium
CTGAGGTGCTGAAGGTGATCGAGGACGTCGCCGCCTGGTCGAGCGACGAACTCCAGATCATCGACCGCGTCTAAGCGCGGCTTTTACTCGATGACGACTACGACGTCGCCGGCGCTGACGGTGTCGCCGGGGGACACCCGGACCTCGTCCACCTTGCCGGCCTTCTCACTCAGGATGTTGTTCTCCATCTTCATGGCCTCGAGCACGCAGACCGCCTGACCGACCGCCACTTCGTCGCCGACTGCGACGAGCACCTTTGTCACCGTTCCCTGCATGGGCACGGTGACGCTGCCGCTGCCGACGGCTCCACCGCCTCCGCCCTTGCCACCCCGGCCTCGAGGGGCCCGCGGCGCGGCAGCACGGCCGGCAGCCGCCACGGGGGCGAGTGCCGATTCCGGCACGTACACGGCCACGTTCAAGCGGCGTCCGTCGACCTCGACCTCGACCTGCCGGCGCACCTTGGGCTCGGGCTCGGCCCCGTCTTCTTCGGCGGAGGCCGGCTGCTCACCAGCGGTGACCGAAGACATGTCGAGGCTCTCCTCGACCCAGCGGGTCGAGTGCTCGCCTGCGGCGAAGTCGGGATGCTCGAGGATGGCCCGATGGGCAGGAGCGGTGGTGGCTATGCCGGTGATCTCCAGCTCGTCCAATGCCCGCAGCGCGCGCAGGCGAGCCCGCTCGCGGTCTGGCGCCCACACGATGAGCTTGGCGACGAGGTTGTCGTAGAACTGGCTGACGGTGTCGCCCTGGTCGTAGCCGGCGTCGACCCGAACCCCGGGCCCGTCCGGGCGATGGAACCGGGTGATGCGCCCCGGCGAGGGAACGAAACGCCCGGCCGTCGGGTCCTCGGCGTTGATGCGTAGTTCGATCGCATGTCCGCGGCGGAAGCCGAGCACCTTCTTCTGACTGAAGGGCAGCTTCTCGCCGGCTGCGACTTTGAGCTGCAGCTCCACCAGGTCGAGGCCGGTGACCATCTCGGTCACGGGGTGCTCGACCTGAAGGCGGGTGTTCATCTCCAAGAAAAAGAACTCGCCGTCCTGGTAGAGAAACTCGACGGTGCCGGCGTTGGTGTAGTCGCACGCCTTGGCAACCGCGCAGGCGGCCTCGCCCATGGCGTTGCGGATCTTGTCGTCGAGCAACGTGGCCGGTGTCTCCTCCACGAGCTTCTGGTGACGACGCTGGGCCGAGCAGTCCCGCTCGCCCAGCCACACGACGTTGCCCTTCTTGTCGGCCAGAACCTGGACCTCGATGTGCCGGGGCCAGGTGAGATAACGCTCGATATAACACTCCGAGCGGCCGAAGCCCTTCAGCGCCTCGTTCTGAGCGGACTCGAGCGCCTCGGCCGCCTCGCCGGCGGACTGCACGACCCGCATCCCGCGGCCACCGCCGCCGTAGGCGGCCTTGATGGCGACCGGCCAACCAAACTCGTCGCCGAAGGCGATCACCTCGTCGCCTGACTGCAGGACGTCATTGCGCCCCGGCACACCGGAGACGCCGGCCTTTTCGGCCGCGACCCGTGAGCTGATCTTGTCGCCCATGATCTCGATCGCCTCAGGCGGCGGTCCCACGAAGGTCACGCCGAGGTCGGTGATGGCTCGAGCGAAGTCGGTGTTCTCGCTGAAGAATCCGTAACCGGGGTGAACGGCTTGGGCGCCGCTGCGGCGAACGACATCGAGGATGCGCTCGGTGTTCAGGTAGCTCTCTGCCGCGGCCTCGCCACCGAGCGCGTAGGCATCGTCGGCCAGCCGCACGTGCAGGGCGTCGCGGTCGAGCTCGGAATAGACCGCAACCGTCGCGATTCCCATCTCCTTGCACGTACGGATGATCCGGACGGCGATCTCGCCCCGGTTGGCAATCAGCACTTTGTCGAACATGGCCCGCCAACCGTATTCGGCCTGGCGGCGTCAGGTTGCTTTCGGCGGATCACGGTTCCCGCAGGGTCGGTCTGGCATTGGGCTTAGCGTGGGGCCGTGCTCGAGGAACACCACCTGGAGCGCTTGCGTGCCGGAACCCGATTCGGTCAGGTCAGCTGGTTTGCCGAGATCGGATCAACCAACGACTGGTTGATGGATCAGGCGCGCACCGGTGCGCCTGAGGGACGGGTGGCTGTGGCCGACCATCAAACGGCCGGGAGAGGCAGGCGGGACCGGCGCTGGACCGCTCCGGCGGGATCCTCACTTCTCTTCTCCGTGTTGCTCCGTCCGGACCTACCGCCCGCGAGCCTTCATCTCACGACGGCTGCGGTCGCGCTGTCGACCGCGGCGGCCTGTGCCGATCTCACCGGAGTGGAGCCGGCCATCAAGTGGCCGAACGATCTTCTCGTCGACGATCGCAAACTGGCCGGGGTTCTGGCCGAGTCGATCCTCGGCGAAGTCGGAACTGGGCCCGCCGTGGTCGTCGGTACGGGGTTGAACGTCAACTGGCCGCCCGTCCTGCCGGCGGAGATTGCGCATCTGGCTACCGCACTTAACCGCGAGACCGGAGTGGAGGTCGACCGCGCCGCACTGCTGGTGGCGATCTTGGAGAATCTCGACGACTACATCGACGATTGGAACGCCGTGGCCCACGACTACCGCACTCGCTGCGCGACGCCGGGGCAAGCAGTCCGAGTGGACCTCGGCGAGCGGGGGACACTCGAGGGCACCGCCGTTGGTATCACCGACGAAGGCCTATTGGAGGTGCAGGACCACCGCGGCCGCACCTCCTTCGTCGCCGTGGGCGACGTCGTGCATCTGCGCCAGTCGCAGCCCTAGGGCCGCTCGGCCAGTTCGGCGGCCACCAGAGCCCGCACCGCTTGTGCTGCACCTTCGGTGCGAGGGCCGGGGCACTGAGGCAGAGGCGACCCGCCGACAGAGCGGATCGGGTGAACCTCCCGGGTGGTGGACGTGAGGAAGGCCTCGGTCGCCTCGGTCAGCGCGCTGGGAGGTACATCGACCTCGTCGACCTCGACGGCTTCGAGCACTAGCGCCCGGGTGACGCCGGCCAGACATCCCGACGACAGGGGCGGCGTAACGAGGCGGTTGTCCGCCACGAGGAAGAGGTTGGTGCCGGTGCCCTCGCACAGGTTGCCGGCCAGGTTCGTGAAGATCGCTTCGCCGGCCCCGTTCTCCCGGGCCCAGGCGAGCGCCACGACGTTCTCGGCATATGACGTCGTCTTCAATCCCGCCAGCGGGCTGCGCTCGTTGCGAGGCCAGGGAGCGATCGCCACGCTCACATCCGGCTCGTATTCGGTGTGGGCGGCGGCGGCCACGATCACGAGAGGCCCGTCGCCACCCCTGACCGATCCGAGGGGCGAGCGGCCGCCGGTCAGCGTGATGCGGATGCGGGCGTCGTGCAGATCGTTCGCCGCCAGCACCTCGCTCACGGCGCCGCGGAGCTTGTCGAAGGCCGGGACCTCCATCCCGAGGCCGCCGGCCGACGCCTTCAGGCGGTCGAGGTGCCGGTCCAGTGCGAAGGCGTGTCCGTCGTAGGCCCGCACCGTCTCGAACACCCCGTCGCCGGTAAGAAGCCCATGGTCGAACGGCGAGACCCGCGCCTCGTCCTCGTTGCAAACCCGGCCGTCAATCCAAACTTTCACGAGGATGCCAGGGGGATCAGACGGTGGGCTTTGAGTTCGGTCTCGTCCCACTCGCCTTCCGGGGTGGAAGCCCACGTGATTCCA
Source organism: Actinomycetota bacterium (assembly GCA_019347775.1). Taxonomy (GTDB): domain Bacteria; phylum Actinomycetota; class Acidimicrobiia; order Acidimicrobiales; family JAHWKP01; genus JAHWKP01. The sequence goes on from JAHWKP010000090.1 coordinate 3,659, forward strand.
CCGCCGGTGCCGAAGTGCAGGCGGTTATCGGCGATCCAGAAGGTTCGGATGGCGACGTTCAGATCGCCGCATCGGCGATCGGCGTCGACCCATCCCACGGCTCCGCAGTATGGCCCCCGCCGCACCGGCTCGAGGGCATCGATGAAGCCCATGGCCGCTTCTTTTGGGGCTCCGGTGACCGAACCCGGCGGAAAGATTGCGGTCAGCAGCTCGGGCCAGCCGACGTCGGACCGGAGACGGCCCGTCACGGTCGAGACCAAATGGTGCAGCCCCGGATGGGGCTCGACCGCGCACAGCGCCGGCACCTCGATCGATCCGGTCTCGCAGACCCGCCCCAGGTCGTTGCGGACGAGATCCACGATCATCACGTTCTCGGCGCGGTCCTTCGCGGTGAGCCCCTCGGACGTTCTTGCCGTTCCCTTGATCGGCCGCGACTCGATCATCCGGCCATGGCGGGCGAGGAATCGCTCCGGCGACGCCGAGGCGACATGGAGATCATGATCCGGCAGGCGCACGACCGCTGAGTAAGGCGCCGGATTACCGCGGGCAAGCCGGGCGCCGAGCGCGGCCACGTCGGCTCCGTCGGCCAGGGGAACCGACAGGACGCGGCACAGGTTCACCTGGTACACGTCGCCGCGGGAGATGCCGTCTCGGATCGTCGACACGCCGGCCATGTAGGCGATGCGATCGAGGCTGGTCTCCCAAGCCGAGGATGGTGGTCCGACCCAGGGCGGGCCGGGCCACGGACGGGCGGGCCGGACGGTGTCGAACCGGGCACATGTGGCATCGCCCTCGAAGGTGATGACCACCGCCCAGGTGCCCGTCGAATCGAGCGCGGCTACGTCGGTCGTCACGTCCTGCAGATCCGTGAAGAGTCGTCCGCCGACCACCGCGAGCGGCGCCGGAGACGGCCGCCGCGACCGGCGATTGCGCAGGAGTGCGACGGGCAGAGGCACGTCCGGAGGATAAGGAACGCGGGCCTGCCGCGCTCCACGGCCTATTTTCCCCTCATGGACTTCGACCTGAGCGAGGAACAAGAGGCATTCCGCAAGGTCGTCCGTGAGTTCGCCGAGGCCGAGATAGCGCCCCACGCCGAGGAGTGGGACCGCGACCACACCTTCCCGGTGCAGACCGTGCTGGCGATGGGAGAGCTCGGTCTCTTCGGCCTGCCCTTCCCGGAGGAGTACGGCGGCTCCGACGCCGACTTCACCACCGTTTGCCTCGCCATCGAGGAGCTGGGACGAGTCGACTCTTCAATGGCGATCACCCTCTCGGCCGGCGTGGGACTCGGCGCCAGCCCGATCTGGAAGTTCGGCACCGAAGCGCAGAAGCAACAGTGGCTCCCCGATCTCTGCGCGGGCCGTGCCTTGGCCGCTTTCGGGCTCACCGAGCCCGACGCGGGAAGCGATGCCGGGGCCACCCGGACCCGAGCGCAACGAGACGGCGACGAGTGGGTCATCGACGGGGCGAAGGCCTTCATCACCAATTCCGGCACCCCGATCACGTCGGTGATCACGGTGACGGCGCGCACCGGTGAGGGTGAGATCAGTGCCTTCTTGGTGCCGGCCGGAACGCCGGGGCTCATCGTGGAGGCCCCCTACCGCAAGATGGGCTGGCACGCCTCCGACACCCGGGGCCTGCTCTTCGAGGGAGCGCGGGTCCCCGCCGAGAACCTTCTCGGACAGCAAGGTCAGGGTATGCGCCAGTTCCTCGAGATCCTCGACGGGGGGCGGGTTGCCATCGCCGCGCTCGCCGTCGGCCTAGCCCAGGCCTGCCTGGAGCACAGCGTCGCCTACGCCAAGGAGCGCCAGGCATTCGGCGGTCCGATCGGACGCAACCAGGCCGTGGCCTTCAAATGCTCCGACATGGCCGTGGCGGTGGAGAAGGCCCGACTTTTGGTGTACAAAGCGGCCTGGCTGCGGGACCAGGGTCGCCCCTTCCGCCAGGCGGCGGCCATGGCCAAGCTGCACGCCACGGAGGCAGCCGTGACCGCCACCCGTGAGGCCACCCAGATCTTCGGCGGCTACGGCTTCGTGGACGAGACGCCCGTTAGCCGGTTCTATCGAGACGCCAAGATCCTGGAGATAGGCGAGGGGACGAGCGAGATCCAGCGCCTCGTCCTCGCCCGCGGCCTCGGCCTGCCCGTGTAAGGGGTCTCCCGCTCGGGTCGCGGGCGGCCCGGAGGCCCGGCCCCGCCGGCGGCGGGCTGACCTGGGGTGACGGAGCGGTCCTAGTAAGTTGGAGGGTCCCATGGCCTGCTCGCAGGGGGGCGTGCGGGGTGGTTGACGGGACGGTGAAGACCCGTAACTGGCCGCGCCGCCTCCTCATCGGAATCAACTTGTTCCTGGCGTTCTGCATCCTGGCGTCCGCGTCCGCATTTGCCTACGTGCGCTGGCGCTATGGGCAGCTCGACCAGATCGACCTGGCCGACGTCCTCGGGTTCGGTGACGAGGCCCCCGGGGACCCCATGAACGTCCTGCTGGTGGGCAGCGACACCAGGGCCAATCTGACCCGCGAGGAGCAGGCCCGCTTTGGCACGAACAACCAGGTCGGGGGCAGCCGCAGCGACACCATGATGATCCTGCACGTCGACCCAGAGGCGGAGAAGGCGGGAATCCTCTCCATCCCGCGAGATCTCTGGGTGCAGATCGACGGCTTCAAGAACAAACAGCGCATCAACATCGCCTTTGACGGCGAGCGGGGCGCCCACCGGCTCATCACCACGATCCGGGAGAACCTCGGCATCAACATCGACCATTTCGTTCAAGTGGACTTCGACGGATTCCGCGGAATCGTCGAGGCCCTGGGCGGGGTGAAGGTCTATTTCCCCGCACCTGCCCGTGACCATCTGGCCGAGCTCGACGTCCCCGAAGCCGGCTGCGTTGAACTCTCACCTGACCAGGCGCTCGCCTATGTGCGCGCCCGCCGTTACCAGACCTATGAATCCGGCAAGTGGCGGACCGACCCGACGTCAGACTTCGGTCGCATCCAGCGCCAGCAGGATTTCATGAGGCGGGTGATGAGCGCTGCCATCAAGGCCGGCATCCGCAATCCCGTCAAGGGCAACCAGATCGTCGGCAAAATCGTCGACGACATCACCATCGACAAGGCACTCGGCACCCGCGACATCCTCAAGCTCGCGCAGCATTTCAAAGACGTCAGCCCGGAGAACGTCGACATGGTGACGCTCCCAACCGAACCCGCCACAATCGGCGGGGCCGATGTGCTGGTGCTGAAACAGCCCGAGGCCCAGCAGGTGATCGACCGCTTCAACGGGATCACCCCCGAGGACGGGCCTCGGCTCCCGGAGGGGATCATTCCGGCCGAAGTCAGCGTGCGGGTGCTGAACGGGACGGGCGTAGGGGGCCAAGCAGCCAAGGTGGCCGCCGACCTGCAAGCCGCCGGCTTCGGAATCGCCGGCACAGGGGATGCCGACTCCTTCCGTTACGAAAAGCCGGCGATTCGATACCACTCCAGTAGGCAGAGAGATGCCGAGCTGCTGGCCGCCTACCTGGAAAGTGGCGCCAGGCTGCAAGAGGACTCGTCGCTCGTCACCGGCGATGTGGTGATGATCACGGGGACCGGCTATGAAGGAGTGCGCATTCCGGGCGCCGCAGCAACGACCACCACGTCGGCGCCTGTGACCGAAGCCGAGCCGGAAGGC
>JAHWKP010000091.1 GCA_019347775.1 Actinomycetota bacterium
CACCCGTGTAGTTCCACCAGTGTAGGCCCGAACATCCGTTCGTGCAAGGACCCGCCCCCTTAGGCTTGGCCAGTGATCGAGACTGAGCGACTGCTCCTGCGCCAGTGGCGCGACGAGGATCTCGAGCCCTTTGCCGCCATGAACACGGATCCGGAAGTCATGGAGTTCTTTCCGTCTGTGAGCGACCGAGCCGATAGCGATAAGGCCGCAGAAATGAACGGCGTGCACATCGCCGAGCACGGTTGGGGTCTTTGGGCAGTCGAAGTCGGCGCCACCGGAGACTTTGTCGGCTTCACCGGACTTTGGTCTGTCCCCGCCGCTGAGTTTCCCTTCGCTCCGGCGGTCGAAGTCGGCTGGCGTCTGGCGAGGCCCCATTGGGGGCAGGGATATGCCACCGAAGCGGCGCGGGCGGCCGTGGCCTTCGGGTTCGACGAGCTCCGGCTCGACGAGATCGTGTCCATGACCGCGGTCGGCAACCTCCGATCCCGCCGAGTCATGGAGAAGCTCGGCATGACGACCGACCCGACCGAAAATTTCGAGCACCCCCGAGTCCCCGACGGCCACCCCCTCCGCCCCCACGTGCTCTATCGCATCGCCCGACCCTCGGAGGCCGCCCCCAATTAGGGTCGGGCGGCGTGGGACGGCTCGAGGGACGGGTCGCCACGGTGATCGGGGCCGGGCAGACGCCGGGCGAGACGATCGGCAACGGACGGGCGACCGCCATCACCTTCGCCCGCGAGGGAGCGCGCCTCCTACTCGTCGACCGCGACGTCGAAAGCCTGCAGGAGACTGCCGAGCTGGCGCGGACCGGAACCGGAGAGGTGCACACCGTCGCCCTCGACATAACCGAGCCCGACGCGCCGCAGCTTGCCGTCACCGCCGCAACCGACCGGTTCGGCCGCATCGACATCCTCCACAACAACGTGGGTATCGGCGAAGGTGACGGCCCGCCCCACCGCCTCCAGGAGGAGGCCTATGACCGGATCATGGAGGTGAATCTGCGAGCCATGTGGCGGATGTGCCGCTCGGCCATCCCGGCGATGCGGGAGGGTGGCGGCGGGGCCATCGTCAACGTGTCCTCGCTCGCGTCGGTGGCCTCCGCCGGCAATCTAACCGCCTACAAGCTGTCGAAGGCCGGTGTAAACGCGCTTACGCAGAACATCGCGATCACCAACGCCAAGTACGGGATCCGTGCCAACGCCATCCTTCCCGGCTTCATCGACACGCCGATGGCTGTGGACGCTGCGGCGCGAGCGTCGGGGCGGGACCGATCGGAACTGGCACGCGAGCGATCCGCCTGGGTACCACTCGGGCGCCAGGGCACCGCGTGGGACGTCGCCGCGGCGGCACTCTTTCTCGCCTCGGATGAAGCCGCCTTCATCACCGGCATCCTCCTTCCGGTCGACGGTGGGCAGAGCGCGAGGATCGGCTGAGGCCATGACCGACACGCCCCGGATCGCCCCGGTCCCCGACGCCGACCTGACACCGGAACAGCGTGAACTCCTGACTGGAGTCGCGGGCCCGGCCGATGCGGCCGGCGCCAAGAACATCTTCACTACCTTCGTCCGGCACCCCGGACTCTTCAGGCGGTGGCTCCCCTTCGGCGGCAAGCTGCTCTCGGGCAAGCTTCCTGCGCGCGACCGCGAGCTGCTCATCCTGCGGACCGCGGTCAACTGCCGCGCGGATTACGAGTGGACGCAGCACGCTCGCATAGGTCGAGCGGCTGGCCTCACTCCCACCGAGCTGGACCGGATCCGAGAGGGACCGGGAGCGTGGGAAGGCTTCGACGCGCTGCTATTGCGCGCCGCGGACGAGCTACATGAGGCGTCGACCCTCTCCGACTCGACTTGGGCGTCGCTCGCCAAGGTCTACGACGAGCGTCAGCTGATCGAAGTACCCATGGTCGTCGGCCACTACCACCTCGTCGCCTACACGCTCAACAGCCTCGGCGTGCAGCTGGAATCCGGCTCGGAGGGCTCGGGTTAGAGCCGGTAGCTCGCGACAGTCTCGTAACGCGCTCCGTCAGGGTTCAGGGAACTGCGCACTAGCGCGAGTTCCTCGGCCGTCCAGCCGGCCTCGAACTCGGTGCCCTTCAGCGATTCCAGCGTCGCCTTCGGCACCTTGTTGCGGGCTCGCGCCAGCGTGAGATGCCCCTTGAACCGGTTGGTGCGCCTGACGCCGGTGACCTCACTGACCTGACGGGCCAGCTTGTCCAACCCGGGCGCCGACGCGGGCAGGCACACGATCTCTCGACCCAGCAAAGTCACCTCCGGCCCCAGCCGGACCTCGAGCGGACGCGTCGTCCAGCGAGCATCGGCGAGCTTGCCGGCCATGGCGTTCGGGTCACCTTCACCAAGGAACTGCAGGGTGACGTGCCATTGATTTTCCGTGGTCCACCGCAGACCGTCGATGTTCGGTCTGTCGAGCTCCTTGAGCTGCTCGACGACTTCGGGCTTGGGCCATAGCGCCGCGAAGAGCCGTGCCATCAGGACTGCAGCCGGCGACGGAGCACGTCCAATGCGCTGATCGTTCCGAGCGAACGGACGCGGGCCCGATCTCCGGGCAGCTGGAGCTGCGCCGAGTCCGTCGCCCCGTCGATGCACAGCCCGACGAACACAGTGCCGGGCTCCACCCCGTCCTGGCTGTCCGGACCCGCTACGCCGGTGGTCGCCAGCCCGACGTTGGTTCCGATCAGTTTCGACACCCCCGCGGCCATTGCCTCGGCCGCCTCAGCACACACGACCGGACCCGGTCGCACGTCGAGCAGGTCGTGCTTGACCTCGCTGTCGTAGGCGACCACTCCGCCTCTGAACCACGCGCTCGACCCGGGAACGTCGACCAGGCGAGAAGCCACCATGCCGCCCGTGAAGGACTCGGCCACTGCCACCGTCCAGCCCCTGTCGGACAGCAGGCGGCCGACCACGTCTTCGATGCCCTGCTCGTCGACCCCGAACACCGCGGGCCCTAACAGCCGGCGCAGCTCCTGCTCCTCCGCGTCCAGAATCGAGATGGCGGACTCCTCATCAGCTGCCTTGGCCGTTATCCGGACCTTGATTCCCTCGATCCCACTGGCGAGGAACGCCAGGGTGGCCCCGCCGCTGCCTTCCAGGGCATCGACCCGGGGCGCCACCATCTCGGCCAGGGCCGACTCGGACATCCCCCACGTGCGCAGCACCCGGCTGCGAATGGTGGACGCCTCCTCCCCCATCTCGGTGGCCCGGCGCTGCAAGTCGGGCAGAACCGCCCGCGTGACCATCTCCTCCATCTCGTAGGGCACGCCCGGCACCGCGTAGATCACCTTGTTGCCCACCGGACAGATCAACCCTGGCGCCGTACCCAGCTTCTGCTCGATCACCGCCGACCCCTCCGGTACGTCCGCTTGCCGGGCGTTCGACTCGGGCATGTCGCGTCCCCGGCTGGCGAACATGGTGCGAATCCGCTCGACGATCGATTCGTCGCGCACCAGGCCCACGTTCATCACTTCGGCTATCGCCTCCCGGGTGATGTCGTCCTGGGTGGGCCCGAGCCCGCCGCTGACGATCACCGCCTCGCTCCGAGCCAGGCTGGCGCGCATCGCCGCGACCATCCGCCGGTGGTTGTCACCCACCACGGTGTGGTGATGACAGTCGATGCCGGCAATGGCGAGCTGCTCGCCGATCCACGCCGCGTTGGAGTTGGTTATCTGGCCCAGGAGCAGTTCCGTTCCGACGGCCAGGACCTCGGCTCTCATGCCCGCGTCGGCGCTCTGAAGTAGTCGAGTCCGGTCACGAGCGTCAGGACGACGGCGCCCCACAGCACCACCGTCGCCGCACTCGCCGCGCCGGCGAGGGGGATGAGGGCGGTGCCCACCGCGATTTCCTGGACGACGGTCTTGGCCTTAGCCCACTCCCGGGCCGGCACGCTGACACCCCGCCGCCCGGCGCGGGATCGCCAGACGCTCACTACGACCTCCCGCAGCGCTATGAGCGCCACCGGCAACCACCAGAACAAGTTCCGCGCCACAAGCGCCGCCATCGCCGCCAGCACCAAGACCTTGTCCGACAGCGGATCGAGGAAGGCGCCCGAGCGGGTGCTGCCCTGGCGCCGGGCCAGCCAGCCGTCGATGCCGTCGGTCACCGCGACCACGACCCACAGCCCGAGCGTCCACCATGACGGGGCGCCTGCCACCAGGGCGGCGAACACGAAGGGCGTCGCCAACAGGCGCACCACCGTGATGGCGTTGGCGGGCGTGGCCAGCGCCGAGGGCCCGAAGCCGGTAGCCACCGGCGACCTAGCCCTTCTGAAGGCAATAGGCGCCAAGTTTGGCGGCCATTGCCTCCGGTCCGGCCGCCTCGAGGTCGGGCCCGGCTGCGGCCGTCACAACGACATCGGCGAACGACCCCTGCTCGAGGCTCGCTGGAAGCTTGACGACGCCGTCAATTTCGGGTGCTTCCCGGTACGACCGGCCCTCTCCGGGACGGTCCACCAAAACCTCCATGCGCTCGCCTACGAGGGCGCCGCGGCGGGAGCGGGTGATGGAGTCCTGCATCTCGGAAAGCTCGTTCAGGCGTTCGTCCATTAGCGACGGGTCCACGGTTCCATCGAGACCAATGGCGTAGGTGCCATCCTCCGGGGAGAACCGGAAGAAGCTGGCCCAGTCGAGCTGAGCCTGCTCCACGAAGCGCAGCAGTTGATCGTGGTCGTCCTCGGTCTCGCCGGGATAGCCCACGATGAACGACGACCGCAGCGCCGCCTCCGGCTCGCGGGCCCGAATAGTGGTGATGCGCTCCATAAAGCGCTCCCCTCCGCCCCAGCGGCGCATACGACGAAGCAGCGGTCGCGACACGTGCTGAAGGGATAGATCGAAGTAGGGCACGCCGGTAGCGCAGATGGCGTCGACCAGACGATCCGTGAGGTCGGAGGGATAGAGGTACAGCAGTCGGGTGCGGCGGGTGCGGGCCGATACCGCCTCGACCAGCCCGACGATGTCCCGTGTTCCTGGCTCTTCGGGCAAGCCCTCATCACTATGCGGCGGGGGACCCCCAACCCCCACCGCGAGCCGGCCCAGGTCTCGTCCGTAGGAGGCGAGGTCCTGGGCGACGAGGACGACCTCCTTCGCCCCGAGCGAGTCCACCTCTTCCATGATCGATTCGAAGGTGCGGGAGCGCTGCTTGCCCCGGAAGGACGGGATGGCGCAGAACCCGCAGGCGCGGTCGCAGCCCTCGGCCACTTTCACGTAGGCCCAGGGTGAGCGGGAGGGTGGCCGCGGCAGGTTGAGCAGATCGAAGCTGGGAACCCGGCCACGGTCGCGGGTGCGGCTGAGTGTCAGCGGGACGCCGAACCCAGCTACCTGGTCCACCTCAGGCAGGGCCGCGGCTAGCTCGTCGCCGAACCGCTCGGCCAGGCAGCCGGTGACGACCAGCTGGGCGTCGCCTGCCTTCTCGCGTGAGGCGGCCAGGACGGTCTCGATGGACTCCTCGCGAGCAGCGTCGATGAAGGCGCAGGTGTTGACCACGACCAGGTCAGCCTCAGCCGCCGAGCCGACCGGGCTCATGCCCTCGGCGGCGAGGGTGCCTTCGAGCTTGTCCGAGTCGACCTGGTTCTTCGGACAACCGAGAGTCTTGAGGAAATAGGTACGGGCGGGCGCGTCTGTCGCGTCGCCGTTGGTGCCACCCACGCTCCGAGGTTACGGCCTGGTGCCCAGGTCCCCGGGCGGGAACCAGCGTGGGTGGGCGCTGACGGGTGCTACTCCTGCTTCTTGCCGAGCATCCTGTTCATCTTGGTGCCGCATACGGGGCAGGTGCCCTGGGCGGCGCGGCGTCCATTAGCGAGCTCGACTTCCTCGCCTTGGAACTCCCGCTTCTCACGGCACTTCACGCAGTAGCCCTCATACTTCTCGGCCATCGGTCGGTCTCCTCCTGGGTCAGAGCGGAGGTCCGGGGTTGACAGCTAGGCCTCCGCTACCTGCAAGCCTCGCATGTCAGGCGTCAGAACTCGCGCATCCCCCGCTATCCCGGCTCCACGGAGCAGCTCCGAGCCCGCTTCGGCCACAGGGCTCGCCCGCTCCTGCAGGCATAGCGCAACGATGCTCGGGCCCGCCCCCGACCATGCCGCCCCGAGCGCTCCGGCCTCCTCCAGTCCCCTGATGAGCTCCCCTGCCTGGGGCATGAGCGAGCCCCGGTAAGGCTGGTGGAGCCGATCGTCCATCAACCCGGGGCGGAAGAGGCTGAGATCGGCCAGCGCGCCGATGAGTACGCCTAGGCGGCCGAGATTTCGGGCGGCGTCGCCATGGGGGACCTCGTCCGGCAGCGCCGCCCTGGCCTGCTCCGTGGATAGCCCCTGCTCAGGCACGAGCACCACGAAGGCGGCCCGCTCGTCCAAGGGCAGGCTCACCGCCCAGGGTTGGTCGTCGTCGAGTGTCGTGGCGGCCACCAGCCCGCCGACTACAGAGGCGGCCGCATTCTCAGGGTGACCGTCCAGGCGAGCGGCCACCGCCAGCGGATCGTCCGCGCCCGCCGCAGCCGCAGCCGCAGCCGCGAGAGCGGCTGACGAGCCCAGGCCCCGGCCCACCGGGATATCGGAGCTGACGTGGACGGCAGCGCGGTCGTGCCCGAGCACATCGCGGAGCACGCGGGCTGCCAGGTGGTCCGGCGTGGTCGGTAAGTCGGATCCCTCACCTTCGGCCGAGATGGCTAGCTGCTCGGCGGGCTTGACTCTCACTACGACTCGCAGCTCGAGCGCCACCGCCAGGCAGTCGAATCCCGGACCCAGATTGGCCGATGAAGCAGGCGCCGAGGCGACTCGGGCTCGCGCGACCCCCGCGGCTGGCATCCGGGAAGTGTTACCCACAGCTCTGGCCACGGGTCCAATCCATTGACGGGGAACGACCCACGACCGCCCCGTCAACCGGGGGGACATCTTCCGGTTCGACAAGCAAACGGAGGCAACCCAATGTACGAATTCGCAATCACCATGCTCCTGGGCCTCGCTCTGGTCACGGTTGTCAACCTGGCCTCAGAGCACGTGCCCTCGGTCGATCGTTTCCGCACCGCGGTCACGATCCTGCTCGCCGTAGCCGGTGCCTACGCGCTCGACTTCTCGCTCTTCGCTGGCTTCGGTGTTGATTTGCGCGAGGCGTGGATGGGCCCGGCCATGACGGGTCTCATCGTCGCCGGATCCACCACCGTCTGGCAGGCCGTCCTGGCCTGGCTCGGCTACGAGCAGCCGAGCCGGTCCGAAACCACAACCAGGCAGCGCCCCCGTATCGCGGCCTAGGCCGAAGTCACTGCAAGAGGGGCAACCGGAAAAGGTTGCCCC
>JAHWKP010000092.1 GCA_019347775.1 Actinomycetota bacterium
CGGCCGGGCCCGATCTCGAGCACCTCGTCGTCGGGCCCCGCACCGAGCGCGTCCACGATCTTGCGCTGGATGTTGGGGTCGACCAGGAAATTCTGGCCGAGAGAGCGCTTCGGGCGCGCCATGCTGCGGCCTCAGCCGCGGACGAGGAGCGCGGTGCGGTCGTCCGGCGGCGTGTCGATGGGTCGCTGGCTGGCTTCCAGGAACAGCTGGGCGAGCAGGTCGCCGCCGCTCATGTCGCGGGCGTTGCCGCCATCCTCCGCGGTCTCGGGCAGACGCCCCGGCAGACAGCCGAGCGTCTCCTCAACAGCTCGACCGAGGCTGGCCCGCGGGGTCCGGACGAAACCTTCGGAGCGGGCCTGCTGAACGCCAGCGAAGCAGTGAAAGGACTGCCCCCGGACCGGCGAGAGTCGCGCGGGACAACCACCACGACCACAGCAGCCGGAGGCGCGTCGTCGGGAACTGCCGGCAGGCAGGGCAGCGGTCAGCCGGGACGAGAGGCCCGGCCTCCTACCGGGACGGCTGTCCCGCCCGACGTGGTCCAACCAGGAACGCCCGCCGGTGCGGCGGAATCTCCCGCCTCGCAACCGGGGCCTTCCGATCCTGAGCCCCCCGTCAGCGATGACATCACCGGTGGTCTGGCCGCCCAGGAACTCGATGAGATGCCGGGAAAGCTGCCGGTGCTGCCGATCGTGGCCTTCCTGCTGGTGGTTGGCAGCGCCACCATCACGTGGGCGATGCGGCGTCGCGTGGTCGATGCGCCTGTCGATGCGGAGCTCAACTCGTGAGCAGCTTCTCCAGCGCCGAGTAGCACGCATCCAGCTGTTCGCGGGGAACCCTCTCGCCGGCGCTGTGAGCCACGTTGGGATCGCCCGGTCCGAAGTTGGTAGCGGGCACACCGTGGGCGGAGAAGAACGACACGTCCGTCCAGCCGAGTTTGGCCTTGGGCGCCTGTCCCGTGGACGCCACCAGCTCCTTCAGCAGCGGATGGTCGAGGGACGGCGACGCGGCTGCCGAGCAGTCGAGCATGCTGAACCCGTCTCCCGCCTTCTCGTCGACGGCGTCGCCGAGTAGTTCCCGGACCGCGGCCATCGCTGTTTCGGGCGTTCGATCGGGGGCGAAGCGGTGATTCAGAACGAGCCGGGCCCGGTCGGGCACGACGTTGTACGCGACGAAGCCCTCCACGGCCACGGCCTGTAGCGACTCCTTGAACTGGCAGCCGTCGATCTCGGGCTCACGCGGTTCATAGGCCGCAGCCCGCTCCAGCACGGGCCCGAGCCGATGCACAGCGTTGCGCCCCATCCACGGCCGGGCCGTGTGGGCTCGCTCCCCCGTCATCAGAACTTCGAACCGGGCCGTGCCCTGGCATCCGGCCTCGACGACCGCACCCGTGGGCTCGCCCAGGATGGCCGCATCCGCCGCGACGAGATCGGGCTCATCGCGCAGGAGTTGAACCAGCCCGTTGTGCTCCTGCTCCACTTCCTCGCAGACATAGAACACGAAGCTGAGGTCGACCGTGGGCTCGGTCACCCGTCGGGCCAGCTCGAGCATGACGGCCAGCCCGCCCTTCATGTCGGCCGAGCCCAGTCCCCAGAGGGTGTCGCCGTCGATCCTCGAGCGGTCGTTGCCGTTCGGAGGAACCGTATCTAGGTGCCCGGCCAACAGCAGCCGCTGGCCCTGACCAAGCGCCGTACGCGCCACAACGTTGTCGCCGACGCGCCGGACCTCGAGCGAGGTGTGCTCACGCAGGAAAGTCTCGACGTGATCGGCCAGAGCGGATTCGTGATGGCTGACCGAGGCGATGTCCACCAGTTCGGCCGTGCGGAGAAGCAGGTCGGGCGTGTTCATGCAGTCGCCCCGTGCTCGCGGAGGATGGCGTTCAGGCCTGCCTTGTCGTGGCGTTCGCCCTCCGGCAGACGCCGCACGATCAATGCGCAGGCCAGTCCGAAAGTGCCACCCCCGTATTGGCGGGGTCTGGTTGCCTGGACGACGAGGGACCACGGTGGGACGACGCCGCGTCCCACTTCTTCACCGGTCTCGGCATCTATGACCGGTATGGATGGGCTCAGGACCACACCGGCGCCGAGAAATGATCCCCGTCCCACCCTCGCGCCATCCACCACCATGCACCGGCTGCCGATGACACAGTCGTCCTCGACGATCACCGGCACAGCGCCGGGCGGCTCGAGGACACCGCCGATGCCCACGCCGCCCGACAGGTGGACGTTGGAACCGATCTGAGCACAGGATCCGACGGTGGCCCAGGTGTCGACCATCGTCCCCGATCCCACCCAAGCGCCGATGTTCACGTAACTGGGCATGAGGATCACGCCCCGCTCGAGATAGGACCCCCAGCGGGCCGACGCGCCGGGCACGACCCGCACGCCGAGGGCGTCGTAGTTGCGCTTCAGCGGGATCTTGTCCCGGTACTCGAAAGGCCCCGCCTCCAGGGTGTCCATGCCCGACAGCGGGAACAGCAGGTTGATCGCTTGCCGTAGCCACTCGTTCACCACCCACTCGCCATCACGGGGCTCAGCCACGCGCGCTTCCCCGCGGTCGAGCAGAGTTATGGCTTCATGGACGACTTCTCTGGCGTCGCCGTCGGCAGGGCCGAGTTCGGCCCGCCTTTGCCAAAGCTCGCCGATCTGTTCCTGGAGGCTCACCGTCCGGTTTCTACTCGCGCCGCCGCCGTTCCAAGGACGTGGCTGCCCCTGGGATGACGGTATATCCGCCTCAGAAGGTCGACTCCGACAGTCGAGCGAGCACCCGATCGATGGCCTCGTCCGGCGAGGTCATGGCGATTCGGACATGGGCCGTCCCGCTGGTTCCGTACAGCGCGCCGGGCGCGACGACTGCGCCGGCGGCCTCGGCGAGTCGGCTGGCCAGGGCCCATCCGTCGCCGTCCGGGGAACGCACCCACAGGTAAATGCCCCCGGCAGGAAGCTCCACATCGGATAATCCCCACGCTCGCAAGCCGGCTGCGAATCGCTCCAAGCGGGCGCGGTATCGCTCGGCCTGGGCGGCGGCGTGGGCGTCGTCGTCGAGGGCGGCGGCGGCTGCCTCCTGCACGGGTCCGGGCACCATGAGCCCTGCATGCCGGCGGACTTCGACGAGGTGTTCCATCAACTCACCATCCCCGGCGAAGAACCCGGCCCGCAAGCCTGCGAGGTTGGAGCGCTTCGATAGCGAGTGCAGCGCCAGCACCGGCCCGCCCGGGTACTCGAGGATGGTGTGGGGGTCATCCTGCCAGGTCAGCTCGGCGTAGCACTCGTCCGACAGCACGGGAGTTTCGTTCCCGGCGGCCCAGGAAGCGGCTGCCTCGAGGTCGTCGAGCTGGCCGGTCGGGTTCGACGGACTGTTCACCCAACGGCACAGCGCCGGACCTGCCGTCGGCGAGAACGCGACCGCGTCGACGCCAGCGAAGAAGGCGCCCATCGCATAACTCGGATACGCGAGATCGGGATGGAGCACCGGCCCGGCGCCTGGGTTGAGCAGCCGCAACCACGACGGCAGGCCGGCTACGAGCTCCTTGGTGCCTACGCAGGCGGCGACCTGGGCGGGATCCACTGCGACGCCGAAGCGCCGTTGCATCCAACCCGCAGCCGCTTCGCGGAAGCGCGGCGTGCCGGGCGATGGTGGGTAACCCCGTTCCGCGCCGGAGGATCCGAGAATCTTCAGAACGCCAGCGGGGGGTGGATCGCACGGCGTGCCGATCGAAAGGTCGACTACTTCCCCGCCGGCCGACGAAGCCAGGCGGTGGAGCTCACCGAGGGTGGCATGGGGGTAGGGCGGAAGCGCCCTGGGTTCGGCGCTCAGGACGCCACGGCGAACTCGGCGTAGGTCGACGCCCGGCTCGGCCCCAGCCGGGCGCGGATCCGAGTTCCTCGTTCCTCGTGGGCCTCGCTCAGCACCTCCCCTTCGCGGTGGATCGCGGCCAACACGTCGCCTCGCTCGAAGGGCACGAGGAACTCCGCCACGGGGCGCAGTACGCGCAGCCGGTCGCCGATGGCGGCGATCAGTTCGTCGATGCCTTCACCGGTGGCGGCAGACATCGCCACCGAACCGGGATTGGCGCCGACCAACCGCTTGGCTTCGAGTGGCTCCAGGTCAGCCTTGTTGAAGGCGAGCAGCTCCGGCACATCCGCTGCGCCGATCTCCTCCAAGACCTCGCGCACGGCCTTGAGCTGGTCGATGGGCTCCGCCGCTGACGCGTCGACCACGTGGACCAGCAGGTCGGCCTCGGATGCGACCTCGAGGGTCGAGCGGAAGGCCTCGACCAGATCGTGGGGCAGCTTGCGCACGAAGCCCACGGTGTCGGATAGCAGGACGGCCTCGCCGCCGGGCAGCTCGAGCCGGCGAGTCCGAGGATCGAGCGTGGCGAACAGCCGGTCGGCCACGGCCACGCCGGCGTCCGTGAGACGGTTGAGCACCGAGGACTTCCCGGCGTTCGTGTATCCCACCAGCGACACCATGGGCAGACCCGAACGATGACGGGCCCGCCGCTGCGTACGCCTCGTCTTGGTGAGGTTCTTGAGGTCGGCCTCGAGCTTCGTAATCCGTCGCTGCAGACGGCGGCGATCGACCTCGAGCTGGGTTTCACCAGGACCTCGGGAGCCGATGGGGGCTCGGGCGCCCCCAGCGGTGGCGCCGCCGGCCTGCTGTGAGAGCTGCTTGCCGCGGCCGCGGAGGCGCGGCAGGCGGTGCCGCAGAAGCGCCAGTTCGACCTGGGCCTTGCCCTCCTGGGTGCGGGCCGTCTGGGCGAAGATGTCGAGGATCACGTCGGTGCGATCGATGGCCGTGCGCCCCAGGATCTTCTCCAGATTGCGCTGCTGGGCCGGAGTCAACTCGTCGTCGAAGACCACGGTGTCGGAGTCGACCGCGAGCGACACCCGGTGAAGTTCCTCGGCCTTGCCCTTACCGACATAAGTCGCCGGATCGGGCGCGTCACGGCGCTGCACGATGCGGGCTTGGACATCGGCCCCCGCGGTATCGACGAGCCGGGCGAGCTCGTCGAGGCTCTCGTCGACCGCCTCGGGAGTCCGGCCGGGGAAGATCACGCCGACCAGCACGATCTTCTCCCGGAAGGTTCTCTCGATGAGACTCATGCGGTGATCCTGTCCGAGTCGACCTGTACTCGGCCTATGAATTTCGCCGGACCTCTCAAAACGGCGCTGCCGTCGGCCCCGTGAGTGACCGTGACGGCGCCGCCGGGCATGACCACTTCGACTTCATTGCCCGACATCCCCCAGCTGCGGGTTGCTGCCGCGACCGCGACCGCACCGGATCCGCAGGCGCGGGTCTCCCCCACGCCGCGCTCCCAGACCCGCATGTGGACGCGCCCACCGTCGAGTCGAATGGCCTCGAGGTTGACCGGCTCACCTACCACCTCGACCGATTGGCGCTCCATGAAGGCGGCCTGGAGGACGTCGAGGTCAGCCACGACCACGACCAGATGCGGGTTACCGGTGTCGACGCTGGCCGCCCGGGAGGCGCCAGCCGGCTGGAAGGCTCGGAACGCTCCGGGGTCGGCCTCTTTGACATGAGGTACTCCCATTGACACCGACACGTTCCGTAGACCCGGCCTGCTCTCGGCCTCGACCGAGAGGGAACGGATCTGGCCCCCAGTGCGGACCAGTAGATCCGCAGTGGTGATGCCGGCATCGACGGCGGCCTGAGCGAGGCAGCGGAGTCCGTTGCCCGAGGTCTCGGCGACGGAGCCGTCCGCGTTCCAGACGGTGAGATCGAGATCTGCGCCGTCGTCGCCCTTCGATGCGTGCAGGAGACCGTCCGCACCGATCCCGGTGCGTCGATCACAAAGCGCCCGAGCCAGCTCCGCCGTCACAGTCGTCTCCCGGCCAGGGTCGAGGAGCACTAGGAAGTCGTTTTCCAAGCCGTGGTGCTTGGTGAGACGGAGAACTGTCATCGGCGGTCCCAGTCTCCCAGGAGCGAAGGAACAAGCGCGCTGGGGTCGTCGCCGGCACCGAACCACGTGATGCGGGGATCCCGGCGGAACCACACGCGCTGGCGACGGGCGAAGGCACGCGTGCGTGAAACGGCCCGGTCGACCGCGTCGCCGAGCGTCGAGTCACCATCGAGGTGGGCCATCAACTCGCGGTACCCCAGAGCTTGGGCGGCGGTACGGGAGATGGGGGGGTCTGAGTTACGCAACAGAGCGACCTCCTCAAGAAATCCGGTGGCCATCTGGTGTGCGTAGCGCTCGGTGATGCGCTGAGCCAGCACTTGGCGCGGGAGCCAGACCCCTGCCTGGCGGAATCGTGTGGGGAGGTAGGCCGACAGGTCGCCGCCGTGCGACGAGAAGGGTCGCCCGCTTCCGAGGGTCACCTCCAATGCCCGGACGATCCGTCTGCGGTTGGAGGGCTCCATGCGGCCGGCGGCCACCGGATCAAGCTCCCTGAGACGCGCATGGAGCCGGGCCGTGTCGGGCTCGCCTTCTAGTGACGCGCGCTGGTCGGGGAACTCCGGCGGCGGGGCGAAGCCGTCGACCAGGGCGCGCACGTAGAGGCCCGATCCACCCACCACGAGTGCCCGGTTCCCACGCTCGGCGATCACCTGCAGGGCCGCCTCGGCCGCGGCGCTGAAGCGGGCGATGGAGAAGTCCTCGGAGGGATCGGCCAAGTCGATGAGATGGTGAGGAACGACCGATTGCTGGCCGGCGGAGGGCTTGGCGGTGCCGATGTCCATGCCGCGGTACACACACATGGCGTCGGCCATCACGATCTCGACGTCACCTAGGGCCTTGGCGACTTCGATGGCAAGGTCGGTCTTGCCGGAGGCGGTCGGCCCCACCAGGGCGAGGTGGGCGACGGAGCGACCGGTGTCAGCCGACGGCAAGCGGGATGCGGCGCCGGGACACCGAGGGCCGGGGCGACCGGCCGACGAGGGAACCCTCGAGATAGTGCGGTCCGGCCCGGGTGACCTCGACCTGTGCGAAATCTCCGGCTGACAGGGCTGTGTCCCCGGCGCTGAAGTGCACCAGCTTGTTCTGACGGGTTCGGCCGGTGGTAACGCTGGCGTCGCGCTTGCTCGGGCCCTCGACGAGAACTTCCTCGGTTCGGCCAACGCGGTCGGCGTGGCGGGCCAGTCCGGAGCGGTCGATGACGACGCCCAGGCGGGCGAAGCGTTCG
>JAHWKP010000093.1 GCA_019347775.1 Actinomycetota bacterium
CGTCGGCCGAATCGGAGGAGCATCTCACCTCGCCGACCCGATGCACCGCCAAATGGGACCATCGCTGCGGCAATCGAGTGAGTGCAGCCGCGGTGGACGCCGGCGGCACCCGAAGGGACCACTCCCAGACCCCTGTCGGGTCGGCCGGCCAGTCGAGACCTGGGGTCGGCTTGCCGTCGAGCCGTTCCACCTGGGTCTCCACCTCGGATTCGGTTCCCTGGAGGAACACCCTCACTTGGCCGTCGACTTCCAGGACGGCGAGCGGCCTGACGATGGCGCCGGCCCGTTCCAGGTCGTCGACGACCACGGTGGCCGACCCCGGCGGCGTCGAGCTGTGCAGAGAGCTCGGCGACAGCCTCGTCGAAGGATGTCCGCGGTTCGGATCCCGGCTGTGGGTCACCGCCCTGGATGACGACGCCGTCGCCGCTGAGTCGGCCCTCCGGACTCCCGGCCTGACGGATGCCGCCGAACTCGATCTCCCACGAGACCGTCGTCCCTTCCGCTGTGCCGTCGGTGGCGTAGGCGACGACGGAACGGATCTGGTTCACGTGGGCATCGCCGAGGCGAAGATCGTAGGTCCACACCTGATCGACGCCTCGCACCGCCTCCCCGTCGAACGTCGCCGTCGACTGGGCGTACGCGCTTCCGAACTGGCCGAGACCGGGGATCTCACCGCCCGGGAACGACGAGTACGCTTCGACCAGCCGCTCCTTGGCGTTCGCATCGAGGACGAGGCCGGGAGGGGGCTCCTGAGGCTCGGCGTCCTGCGCACCCGACACGGCGGGGTAGTGAGCCTCGGACAGTGTCGGGTTCTCGTAGTCGACGTCGGCCGTGCCGAGAACGATTGCAGCGGCGAATCCTTCGTAGAACGTGGCCGCCAAGGCTCGTGACTTGGGGAGCGAACTCAGCTCGGATTCAACGTATGGGGATCCGGCGTAGTTCTCGAACGGGATCTCCAGCACGGCGCCGTAAACGCCGGCCCGGCCCTTGGAGTCGTAGCCGGTCACGCATTCGCCGACTGTTGCTCGGACCGCGGGGACCGCGACGAGACCACCCAATCCGAATACGGTCAGGGTCAGCGCCGCGCTCACGCGTCGGCGACGTTGGTGGATCATCGTGAACCTCCAGGACTCGCGGCAGGGATCCGACGTTCGGACTTCCCGGCCGCACCCATGTAGCCGTGCTCGTTCAGCCACGCCGCGGCATCGTCGACCCTCCCGGCGAAAGCGGCGCGCCCACGTTCCATCACCATGACGTCCTGGGCCACCTTCAGCAGCACGCCGATGTACTGCTCGACGAGCACGATGGTGTGGCCGGCCTCGGCCAACTCGAGGATCGTGTCGACGAGCATGGCGACGATCCGAGGGGCCAGTCCGAGGGAGAGTTCGTCGAACAAGATCACCCTCGCCCCGGACACCAGCACGCGGCCGAGGGACAACATCCGTTGCTCACCACCCGAGAGCCGGAAAGGCGGGACGTCCATCCGTTCTTCGAGCCGTGGGAAGGTGGCGAGGACGCGGTCGATGCGCTCGTCGACCTCGTCCTTGGGGAGGCCCCATCCGGCGACGGCAAGGTTCTCCCGCACGCTGAGCGACGGGAACACCCGTCGGCGTTCGGAGACGAACGACATACCGGCCGCTCCACGGCGGTGAGCGGGCCAGCGGGAGACGTCCGTCCCGTCGAGTTCGACCGTTCCGGTGGCACGCACCATGCCGCCGATGCCAGACAGGAGCGACGTCTTGCCTGCGCCGTTGGGGCCGACGACCCCGTAGACCTCGCCCGTGTTGACCGACAGGTCAACGCCTCGCACGGCGGGAACCACCCCGTAGGAGACCTTCAGATCCCGGACCTGTAGCAGCGGCCTCTCGGTGCTCATGCCGGAATCTCCCCCAGGTAGATCCGCCGTACCACGTCGTCGTCGAACACGTCCTCGAAGCCGCCGCTACCGATGACGCGACCGTTCTCCATCACGATGACCTCCTCGGCGATGCCGGCGATGAACTGCTGGTCGTGTTCGATCACGAGTAGCCCCCAGCCCTCCTCCGCCTGGAGGGCGAGGAGGGTGCCGAGGATCTCGGTGACCTCGTGATCCTCGAGGCCGGACACGGGCTCGTCGATGAGCAGCACCTGCGGTTCGGCGAGCAGGGCTCTCACCAGCTCGGCCTTGCGTCTGACCCCGAACGGAGTCGCCGCGATCGGTGTCGACCGGACGTCCCCCAGGCCGAACCGCTCGAGAAGAGAACCGGCACGGGCGGTCACCTCGCCACGACGGCCGCCGTGGCCGGCCAGAACGTTCTCCTCGATGCTGAGCACATCGGCCACGCGGGGAAGCTGGAAGGTCCGGCCGATGCCGAGCCGCGCCCGCTGGAAGCTGGGCAGGGGAGCGAGGTCTGTGTCGCCGAGACGTATGGTGCCCTCTGCGGTCGGCGCGAATCCGCTGATGGCGTTCACCAGAGTCGACTTGCCGGCTCCGTTGGCTCCGATCACACACACCCGTTGACCGGGCTTCACGCTGAGGCTGACGCCGTCGACCGCGGTGATGCCGCCGAAGCGCACGACCAGGTCGGTGACCTCCAGGGTGGGCCGCGCCGTCGCCGGGAGGGCGCGGTCGACGTCGCTCGAAGGGCGGTTCCCAGAAGCCGCGCAGGAAAGAGCATCGGAACGCCCGTTGAGGGAGTGATCGACGAGTGCTCGCGGCGCCGGCGCGGCGGTGTCGACAGTATCGGCGATGCCGGGGTCGAGGAGGGATCGAAGGCGGCCGAGAAGCCGGTCGCGCGACTGGGAGGCGACGATCGCGGTGAGCAGGATCGTGCCCGACAAGACGTTCGGATCGATGCTGTGGCTCTCCAACACGATTGGGATGATCACGAACACGGCCGCCACCAACCACACGGTGGCGATGTTCTTCAGCCCACTGGCGATCGGGAGCGACACGTAGATCACCGACCAGATCACCCCGAAGGCGATGGGAGGCGGCGGTGTCCCGTTGACGAAGGAGCTGAGGCAGCCGGCCACACCCACGAGCAGACCGGCGATGGCGAATACGAGCAGCTTCTGGGTCCAGCCGCGGAGGCCGACGGCAGCTGCTCCCTCGGGCTGCCACCCGACGAGCACGGCACGGAACATCGTTCGTTGCCGCTTCATGTACCAGAGCAGCCCCGTGAACGCCATGGCGATCATCCCGGCGATCAGGTAGATGAGGCGTTGGGTGCTGAGCCAACCCGTCGCGTAGGGCTGGGCGACGGACCTCCCTGCGTTTCCTCCGGTGAGCGAGCCGATCGAGAACACGACTTTCTCGATGCCGACCTGTACCACCAGCGACGCGACCGCGAAGTACAGACCGGTGACCACGAGCGAGAAGACCCCACCGAGGGTGGATGCGGTCACGGCGGCGATGAGGGCGACGACCACACCGAAGGTGTTGGGCACGATGCCGCCGTCGCTTCCGTAGAACGCGAAGACGTAGGCGGAGAGCCCAGCGATGGCTGCGGCGTTCAGCGGAAGCTCGCGGAGCACAGCGAGCGGGAGGTACAGGCCGAGCCCGATGAGTCCGGCCACGATCGCCGTCGAGCCGGCATACAGGAGGTGCTCGGGCAACAACCCGAAGCCGACGACGCCGAGACCGACGACCAGGGCCGGCACCACGACCGGCCCAAGGGCGGTGCCACCGCCGGCCAGCAGCCCGACCGCAGAATCGGGGCGAGCGAACCCTCGCACTCGGGCCCGTTCGTCGGCTCGGCGCAGGGCATCGGACCGGGGATGGCTGGGGCGACCGGCACTGCGCCGGCTGGCAGCCCGGGCCTCCGCCCGTCGGAGAGCTTCCCGGCGTTCTCGATGATCCGTACTCGTCTCAGACACGTCTGCCACCTCAGGTCTGGATGTGGGCGAGGTCACGGTTCTTGATGCCTGCCCACAGGACTCCGACACCCATCAGCAGCACGGTGGCGAGGTTCTCCAGCCCGGGCCCGAGTTGCCCTCCGAACACGCCACCGAGCACCGACTGGATCACGCCGAGGACCAATCCTCCGACCAACGCCAATGGGAAGGATTCCAGCCCTCCGAGTACGGCGGCAACCAGCGCGGAGATGGTGACGAACAGCAGCAGTACCGGTGAGAGAAGTGTGCGAGGGCTGACCAGAATGCCGGCCAGTCCAGCCATGCCGCCCGCCATCGCCCACACCCCGATGACGAACATGTCGACCGGGACGCCGACGGTGGCGGCGCCGTCTTGATTGTCGTAGATCGCACGCACGAACAGCCCGGCGCGGGTGCGGCTGAGGGTCCACACGGCTGCGATGGTGACCGCGACGGTGGCGATCAGCGTGCCGATCTGATGGACGGCGACGTAGGTGAGGGCGAAGTCGAAGCCGGATCCACCGAACGGCGAGATGGGACTGACGGTGGTCGGGGGCAGCGCCCGGGCCACCCACCCGAACAGCAACAGCGTCACGCCCAGCGTGAAGATCATGACGATCCCGCGGGGCCATTCGACCATCTTGAGGTTGGCGTATCCGAGTGCTGCGCCGATCAGGGTGCTGACGGCGATACCAGCACAGACGGCCAGCACGGTCGGACCTCCCCACACCGACGTCATCCACCAGTAGATCGTCGCTCCCACCGCCGCGATACCGGCTTGGCCGAGGTTGATGACCCGGCTGATGCGGTACGAAGCGACGAGCCCGAGAGCCATGACGTCGTAGATCGCGCCCTGGAAGATGCCGATCACTACGGCCGAGACGAAGACCTCCATCGGATCGTCGCCCTACTCGTAGAGCACGGGGTCGGGATGGACGCGCTCCATGTCGTACCCGCCGTCAGGGTGCCCGACCCATTTGTAGATGTACTCCCGGTTGAACGAGTACGAGTTCGGGTCGTTGTGGTCATCGGGGCTGAACGTCAACGTGACGCCCAAACCGGTGTCCCAGGGCTTCGACTCGAGCATGTCCTTGAACCCGGCCCGCGTCAGGTTGGGTCCGAGCTGCTCGGCGGCCTGGGCGAAGATCCGCACACCGACCCATGCCGACTGGGAGGTGTGGTGGCCGAGGGCGTACCGGAACTTGAACCCGAGGTACTCGTTGCCGTTGTACTTGGTCACCTGCTCGCGGTAGAGGCGGTTCTCCGGGGTGTCCTCGCTCTGCAGTTCCCAGGATGTGATCGTGGTGACCTTGTCCTTGATGTAGTCGCCGAAGATCGATCCGTAGCCCGGGTCACCGGTGAGATGGTTTGCGGTGTATCCCATCTTCGGTGCCCAGTTCTGGGCGCTGGCGTCGTTGAAGAACTTTGCGACCGGGGTCGCCCACGAGAAGAACATCACGTGATCGGGGTTCGCTGAGCGCATGGACAGCACATGCGATGACTCGTCGGTCGAGTCCCACTCCTGGGCGATGGTGCGCACGACTTCGATGCCGTGGCTTTCGAGCATCTTCGTCGCCACTTTCGTGGCCCGGATGTCCTCGGACACGTTGAGGTACATGATCCCGACCTTCTGAGGCTTGACGTTCTCCGCGACCCACTTGGCCATGTTCTCGGCCTCCCGGATGCCGTTGGCGTGCAGCGGGAACATCCACGGGTTCTTGTACTCGCTCTCGAACCACCCCCAACTCAGCCACGGGATCTGGTCCTTGGCGAGCTGGTCGTGGATGACGTCGGTCACGAAGGTCTCCGACGGCACGAACGCGAACACTTCGTTCTTCAACTGCTCGTAGCAGGCCCTCGCTCGGCTCACGTCGCCGCCGTCATCGCAGGTGACGAGTTCCAGTCGTCTCCCGGCGATGCCACCGGAGTCGTTGACGTACGACACGGCAGCGTGCGCGACCCGCTCGCTCGATCCGGCGATCACGGGCCCGAGGCTGCTCGTCGCCGACGCCAAGTTGATGATGCCGACCTTGATGGTGTCCTCCGTGACTCCGACGTCGGACGCGAAGTTCCGCTGAGACTCCTGCTGCGGGTTGTCGCCGGTGGTCCCCGAGTTCTCGCCGGCCGAGTCACCGCTGGCGACGACCTCGCTACCCGAGCTGTCGGAGTCACCACCAGCCGGACCGCTGTCCGCCCCGGAGACCACTGAGTTCAATGCCTGCTCCGTGTTCCCGCCGTCCGTGCCCGGCTCGGCAGGTTCGCCCGCGACATACGCGCCATCTGTCGTGTTGAGGCCTTGACGAAGAACGTCCGATCCACCGCAGGCCGACACCACGACCGCGAGAACGAGCAAGACGACAGCCCAGGTGGAGCGGCGGGCGCGGCGGTGCGCGGCGACGCGTCCTGTGAGGTCAGTCTGGGTCATTGGTGGCTCCTTGCTCGAAGGTGATACCCGTCACACTCCCCCCTGCCTAACCGACTGTCAAGAGTTTTCGGTGCAGATGACTAGAATTTTGTGTCCGACCGTCAAGTGCAGGGGGTAGACTCCACCCACCGACTCATGAAGGAGAGCCCGATGGCGCCAGCCACGGCGCGAGCCAACCCAATCGACAAGCACGACGCCCGCCGACGCTCGCTCGCCGACTCCGCCCTACGCACCCTCGGCGAACTCGGCTACGCAAAGTCCTCCCTGCGCGAGATCGCCAGCAACTCCGAGTTCACCCACGGGGTCGTGCACTACTACTTCGCCGACAAGATCGACCTCATCGTCTACTGCGTGAAGCAATACAAAGAGACGTGCGTGACCCGCTACGACGGAGTGGTCACCGACTCCGCCACGCCGGACGAGCTCGTCGAGTCGTTCGCCGCGAAGCTGCGCGAGACGCTCGCCGACGAAGCCCCAATGCACCGACTCTGGTACGACCTGCGCTCCCAGAGCATGTTCGAAGAGAACCTGCGTGACGCCGTACGCCAGATCGACGACACCTTGCAGGACATGATCTGGCGGGTGCTCTCCCGGTATGCCGAGCTGCTCGCGGCAGAACCATCAGTGTCCCCGAAAGCGGCCTACAGCACATTCGACGGCCTCTTCCAACAAGCCCTGCTCAGCTACCTAC
>JAHWKP010000094.1 GCA_019347775.1 Actinomycetota bacterium
GAGTACGACGGCTCGGAGGAGACCTGGGTGCCGGGCATGGGATCACCCCGGATCCGTTCTCGTCTGGCCAGCGGAACCGTCGCCTTGTCCGCCGGCGAGTTCGCTGACTTGGCCGAGCAGGCCGACAGCGACGAGGAGCTCGGACAGCGGGTGCGTGCCTACTTCGCCTGACCGGCGCGGGCGGGCCTATGCGGTCGCGGGGCTTCATCGAGGCGTGGCGGCGCCGGCCGGGCCCGGCTCTCGGCGCGGGTCGCCCTGCCAAGCGCCGTGTTGCGAGGGCGCACGGCGGTCCAGCAGCCGCGTTCGGATGCAATCACCGGGTACCAACACCCCCGGTGTCCTCCCTGAGGGGCTCTACGGCGATCCTGTGCGGTGCGGTTCGTCCGGAAGCGGGCGATTCCAGAAGGCAGCCTCGAAGAAACAGGTGGGCATGAAGAAGGCGGCAAAGAAGGCGACGGACCTACCGGGTGGCTCCTCGCACTCGGCGCGTCGACACCTTCCCCTTCCCGCCCGGCGAATCGGGGCCGCCGTTCTGCGTCGCGGTCAGCGCCGTCACCTTCGTGCCGTTGACCTGCGAGCCGTTGCCGTTGCCGTTGCCGTTGGCGTCCTGGGCGTCGAGTTGCCCGGTGCCGCCGTAGGCCGCGTACTGGCGACCTCGGGGCACGGTCTCGGCGTCGGCCTCGTTGCCCCACGCGGCCCAACCCTCTTGCGGGTAGCGGGCGAACAGCTCCAGGAACGGGCCGGGCGAGCATGACTCGATGATCGGATACAGCTCGTCGGGCTTGCGGCTGTGCTCGCGCTTCTGGGTCGCGAGCAGGTTGACCTGTCGCCTGCCAGGAGGGAGCGTCCGCAGCTTGCCGCGCACGCCGAAGAGCACAGGTTCGGTGACGTTGCGGAAGTAGAAGCCGACACCTCGACCGTCGCTCCCGCCGTCTTTGCGCACCTTGTGCCAGATCAGCATCGTCTTGTACGTGAAGCCCCACGCCTGAAGGACCCGCAACCCCTCCGCGACAAGGGCGTTGGGGACCCACAGGTAGCAGTGGGACTGGTCGGCCATGACATCACCGACGGGCATGTCGGCGATCTCCTTCCAGGTCATGGTGTCGTAGCGGGACAGCCGCTTATGCTCGGGAGCGACCTTCCCGGTGCGGTTCATGAACCGCCACGGCGGGTCGGCCAACACCGTTCCGAAGGGTTGGCCGCCGAGGTTGTCGAGGGTGAGCGTGGCGAGGAGCTCGTCGAGCGGGCTGGACGGAGTGCTCACAGCCCCTTCCGGAGCTCGGCGATGCTTCGGTCGCCGAGGCGCGGCACCCGCCACCGCAACCACCCGTCGATGGAGCCCACGCCGAGGGCGTGCTTCGCCGCCCCAGATGGCGTCGCGAATGGGGTGTTGCCGATCTTGAGCGAACCGTCGGCTTGAAGGGTCGCCTCGATGGCGGGCGCTGAGCGTCGACGGACGACCAGCTTGTCACCTCTCTTGAGCACGCCCTTCTGGATGAGCGTTGCCATCGAGACGGTTCCGGTTGTTCGAGCCACGAGGTCCAGTACCTTCTTCCATTCCCAGGCCGGAGCCTTAGATCTGTAGATCTACCACGTCTGGTCCGCGCAACCGCGGACCCTGCCGCATCCCTTGATCGCGCGGTCGCCTGACCGTACGAAGGGGTGTTGTCAGCGTGCGCGGGGGTCGGCGGTGCGTGCGGGTCAGCTACGGCAGACGGCAGGACTCCAGCGACTCGAAGAAGCTTCCGAATCGACGCTGGCCGCCGTATCCGACGTCCATGAACAAGATCCACACGGGGCGACCGAACCCGGTGACTCGCATCGGGCGAGGTAGCGCGTCCCCGTCGCCGAGGGCGATCGGGTAGACGAGCCCGGTCTCGCATGGCGCGTACCGCTCGTGCTGGGCGTAGGACACCGCCTGGTAGATGTCGGAGCGGCTGATGCGGATTCGGGTCCCTCGACCGACGGTGACCTCGGCGCTGTCCTCGTCTTCGGTCGGAGGTGGCGCGGCACCGACGATCACGTTCTTCCACTTGGCGTCCAGGACGAGGGTGCCCTGCGACGATCGCAGCACGTAGTCGGGGTCGACCTTGCTCGAGTACCGACGGTGACCGTTTCCATCGACGAGGGACGCTCGACCGCGCGACGAGTCGAGGGTTGCGCCCTCCCACGAGCCGAGGACGCCGCGCAGTGCCTCTTGAAACAGCAGGCTTGCGTCCCACAGGAACGCTCGCTGCGCGTGCGCACCAAAGTGATGACTGAAGAAGAACCCGGAGAGGATCGCTTCGCTCTTGCGGAGGATGGGTTCGTAGTGGCGTTGCGAGCGGCCGAGTCGAACCCGCTTGAAGTCACCGGGAGCGACCGCGTGGTTCCTGACACCGGACAGGTACGGCTCGACCCTGCCTACGGCGGCCTGGAGGTGTCGACGGGCGGCGGGGACGCTGAGAGTCGGGATCAGCCCGGCGACCTCGTGCAGCGCGCGACGCAGGATTTGATTGGGGAGCGTGTCACGCGTCGCCTCCAGGTACTCGCACGGGACGTGGTGCGGGCGGCCGCCGGCGACGTGTCGCCGCACGTACTCGGTCATGAGGATATGGCCGCGCACCCGTCCCACCAACACCTCTTGTCTGAGCTGGAAGTCTCGGCGCAGCCAGCGGACGACGAAGGACTCGAGCGAAGCCAGGTACCACCCGAGGAGCACTGCGGCGGGCTCCCTGCGGAGGACGTCGATGTGCGCCGTGAGCGCCTCGGTGGCGAGGACGTCGCGTGTCCGGCCGAACGCCCAGTCGGAGAGCAGGAAGAGGTCGGCGTCGATCTTCGGATCGATCCGTACGCGCAGCGGCGTATCAGCCGATCCGAACTCTGCGACACCGACGTAGCGGTCTGCCCGGAGTCGCCATAGCCCCTCGGGGTCGCCGAGTTGACGCAGGACCGAGATCCTGAGTGCACTCCACTCGCGTCCGCTGGCGCGCTCGATGACGTCAGCGGACCACTCGCTTGGCACGCTCTCACGGAGGATCACGGTGCCGATGTCGGCTTCCGCTTCGGCCAGTGCGAGAGTCACGGCGTGTTGTCGTCCGAGGCCGGAGCCGGCTCCTCGTCGGTGTCCGCCGGCGCCGGCACCGGGGTCGCCGGGGCGGCCGGCACCGCGGTGGTCGTGGCGGCCGGAGCTGCGGGCGGCGCGGGGCCGAGCGTCCCGGCGAGGATCCGGTCGCGCACCTCTGCGACGAGGTCGATCTGGTTGACCGCGCCGTCGAGCGGGCGGGTGACGAGGGCGAGATCGTCGAACAGCGCGTCGAGGCCGAGAGCTTGGAAGCGACCCTCGGCCTCGTACTCGAAGAGCAGCGGCACGACCTCGTACGCGAAACGTCGGGCGATGACGTCGGCGTCGTCGTCGACCGTCGCGGCACCGTCGGAGAGGAAGTACGAGTGCCCGACCTGGATGGTCCGCAGCTCTGCGCTGCCTTCGAACAGACGAGTCGCCGCGTCGAACAGTGCGAGCGCGCCGTCTTGTGAGGCCTGGCCGGCGAAGCGCTGCCAGCCGGAGATGACGCCTCGGTCCGGTGTCACGTCCAGGTACACGAAGCGTCGTCGAAGGGCGTAGTCGATCAGCGCGATCGAGCGGTCGGCGGTGTTCATCGTCCCCACGACATAGAGGTTCTTGGGAACGACGAGGCTGGCGCTGCCGTCCACCACGTAGGGGGTTGTCACCGGCTCATCCCGGTACTCGAGTCCGTAGATGAGCTCGCCGAGCACCTTGCTGATGTCGGCGCGGTTGATCTCGTCGATCAGCAGGAGGACCTCGACGGCGGCGCCCATGCTCGCGAGATGCCGGCCGACCTCGCACACGAATCCAAAGATTCGGTTGGTGGGCACGAATGTGACGCCACCGGCCACGGGCTCGGCTCGAAGCGACCGCACGAAGTCGTCGTAGGTGAGCGATGGATGGAACTGGACGATGTCCCACACCCCGGCGAGGCCCATGTTCGCGGCCACCTCTGCAACGCGCCGCGGCGTTCTCTCGTGGTCGGGAAGGCCTTCGACCAGGGTGGCGAGCCGCGACTGCCCGTCGAGTGCAGCCGTGAACCAAGAGACGAAGTCGTGAGCGAGGTAGGTCTTGCCGGTTCCGGGCGGGCCCTGGAGAATGACCTGGCCCTTGCGGTACAGCTCACGATGGAGCTCTGCGAGATGCGCCGGCACAGCGGGGCGAGGCGTCGGCGCTCCCAGCTGCGGTGGAGGTTTAGCGGCCGCCTCGAACTCCCCGGGCGTGAGGTTCAACCAGCGGTTCGCTCCGATGCCGAGGGCCAGCGCGACCGGGTCCGCGCCGGGGGCGGGGCGAAGCCGATGTGCCGCCATCCGGTCGGCGACAAGCTGCGCCAGCCCGGCCGCCGCATGTGCCGTCGGCAGCTGCTGGTCGAAGCCAATGATGGTGGGTCCGTGCCTTCGGGGCACGACAAGGCCCGCGGTTTCGAACCAGCGCAGAAGATTCGACGCCGCCTTGTCGGCGGATCCCACACCCCGAGCGCTCAGGTACTGCTCCAACTGCGTCCCGTCGAAGTGGGACGCGTCGAGCTTCCCATCAGAACCGGTGAGGAAGTTCTCGACGGCATCCCCGACTCGGTGGTCCGCCATCACCAGCGCGCACCACACGAGCAGCAAAGCCGCAGGATCGTGGTTGCGGCAGGCGGTGACCATCGCGTCCTCCAGGACGGCGCTCGCCGCGGTCGGCGTCTGCTCGGCTGAAACACCCTCGAATGCGAAGAGTCGCGCCGCCAGAGCACCGTGCTGGTTGCCGACGCTGTCGAGCGCCGCCTGCGCGTCGGCAAGCGTCGCCGGTTGCGGCATCGCCGCCACCGCCCCCGGGATGTCGGCGAGCATGAAGTGCCTGGTGAGGCTGCCCTCTTTGTCGCCGACGGGACTCACGCCACCAGTTTCGCATCCGGCGCCGTGGAGGCGTGTTCTCGGTTGGCCGGGGGAGACGTGTCGTAGGGCGCGACGTCGTCACGAGCCTCAGCGTCGACGACCTGCACCTCCAGGCAACTTGCTCGAGGTGGTCGCCGTCATCCTCGCTGAGACGGGCACGCCGCCAGGATGTCGCGCACGTACTCCAACAGGGCCGGCCCCTCCCTCGGTGGCGGTCTTGGGGTCGTTCAGCTCCGCCGAGGTCGCTGGGGTTGCCCCTAGGCGGGGTCTGAGAGGAGGCTCAACCGATCCCAGACCAGCGTCCCAGCGCTCGTCCCGTAAGCCGAACCCCTACCGGCACTGGCACCCGCCGCCTGTCCTGGTCGAAGAGAAGCAGGAGTTGGTGTCCCGTAAGGGTGGTTCGGTGGATAGTCCCGATGGCGGGGGGCTATGCGGCTGCATCGCGCAGATCGGTGTCGCCAGGGCTCCCGAAGTCTCTGCGGCGTCTGTTTCTCCCGCACCAATCACCCCACCGAGGCCTCTCCAGGCGCTCTACGGCGATCCTGTGGGGCCCTTTCGGCGGTCAACTGGTCGATCAGAGGTCCAGGGCCGTGGCGGCGTTGTCGGTCCACGCGCTCTCCATACGGATGTACTGGTCCAGCGACGCCAGGGACCGGTGCCGGGTCTGGTGGGCGATAGCCCGATCGGAAGCGCCCCGCTGAGAGGCGTAGGTGGCGAAGCCCGCCCGCAGTGAGTGCGCCGAGTAGACACGAGCATCCTTCACCCCTGCCCGCACGCACGCCCGCTGGACGGCGTTGTTGATGGCGGCCACGCTCATGCCCCTCGCCGCCACGGTTGTCCCGTTGCGGTGCACGGGGCGGAACACAAACACCGGACGGCGTTCGCCCCCCGGCTCTTCGAGCTCCTCGGCGATCCCGGCCGCTTCGAGCCAAGCGTGCAGCGATGCCACCGGGCAACGCTCTTGGCGGCTGGAGTGGGGGAGCACCACCAGCTGGCCCTTGCCGTAGGGGTCAGTCTTGGACTTTGGGATGCTGATGACCAGTCCCCTGGGGTGAGGAGCCACGTGGGGGCGCTGCATGAACGCCAGCTCGCTCCGCCGGAAAGCGCCCACGAAGCCGACCAGCAGCAGGGCCCGGTCGCGCGTGCCAGAGAGGTCGTTCGGAAGGGCAGCGAGGACGTCCCACAGCACCGGGGGCATGAGGGGTGGCGCCTGGTCGACGGGCTGGGCCCGCTCCCGACGGATGCCCTCCCACACAGCGTGGACCCGGGGGCTGTCGACGGGGTTGCGCTGGCCGGCAAAGCGATGGGCGTAGGCGATAGAGGAGAGGCGCCGGCTCATGGTGGGCACCTTGGCTCCGTGGCGGGCCAGGTAGGTGAGGTAGGCGCTCAGCGTCGCCGGGCTAGCGGGCAGAGCCGAGCGCCCTTCTCGCTCGCACCACCCGGCGAAGTCGGCGAGGTCGGCACGGTAGGCCCGGCGGGTGTTGGCCGCCCGGGCCCGCTCGGCGAACCAGCGCTCCTCTTCGGTGAGCGCCTCGTCGTCTTCCTCCCCGGCCTCGCTGGCCAGCGCCCGCTCGAAGTCCGTGGGCAGGACCTCTGGGCGTAAGACCGGAGGGCGTTCCATCTGCCCGGCGGAACCTCCATCCACTATCCATGCCCCGGACAGCGGTTCGCCTCCGACGTCCCCGCCGTCGTCCGCTGCGGCGTCTCCTTCTTGTGCCTGCGGAGGAGATCCGCCCACATTCTCAGGGCTAGTCGAGGCCATGGGGATCCAGGTCATGGAGAAGGTCTTGGGTGTGGAAGCTGAAGCGGGCGACGGTGAAGGCCCACTGGCGGTACACGTTGAGGTCGGCCACGACCTTGTCTTGATCAGCCTGCTTCCGGACCCGATCGAGGGCATCAGTCAGTCGCTGCCAGCGCTGGTCGACCGGTTGGCGTTCGCTGAGATCGCCGACGAGGTCGAAGAAACTTGCGTGACTCGAGGTGGTGACTTCCGCCAGCAGCTGGCGGGCAGTGGCGGGCTGGCTCACGAGCACGGCG
>JAHWKP010000095.1 GCA_019347775.1 Actinomycetota bacterium
ACCTTCACGGTCAATGGTCCGTCGCCCTCGCTCCAATCGAGCTGCGAGACGACCCCGGCTTCGGCGATGTCGCCGGCGGCCTCGCGGGCGGCGCTCACGGCGGGAGCCTCGCCGCCCACCTCTGCCCGCTCGACCGCGGAGCGCATCGAGAGCTTGGCATTGGTCTTCTCGCGACGGATGGCGGCGAGCACCGTCGAAGCCGACTCGATAACGGCGAGGTCGCCGTCGGCACCTCCGGCCTGCAGCAGCTCGGCCTCGGCCCGCGGCCACCCGGTGCGGTGCACCGACTCGTCCGAACCCCACGACCAGACTTCCTCGGTGACGTAGGGCAGGAAGGGGGCGAAGAGGCGCAGCAGTGTCGACAGCGCCAGTCTCAGCGTCGTGGCAGCGGACACCGCCGCCTCCTCCCCGAGCGATCCGTAGGCGCGGTTCTTGACCAGCTCGACGTAGTCGTCGCAGAAGGACCAGAAGAACCCCTCCGTGCGTTCGAGCGCCCGAGCCCAGTCGAACTCCTCGAAGGCCGCGGTCGCCTGCTCCACGACGTCGGCCAGCTTGGCGAGCAAGGCACGGTCGATGGGGTGTGTGGCGGCGCCGCCAGACTCGACCGCTTCGGCACAGTGCTCGGTGGAGGACAGGACGAATCGGGAGACGTTCAGGACCTTCATGGCCAGACGCCGACCGATCTTGAACTGGTTACGGTCGAAAATAAGGTCTCCGCCCGGGCGCGCACCCGCCGCCCAGTAGCGCATGGCATCCGCGCCGAACTCGGCCATCAGGTTGCTCGGGCTGTCGGGGTTATTCCCCTTCGACTTGGAGAGCTTCTTGCGGTCCGGATCGTTCACCATTCCCGAGATCGCGGCGTGCGCCCATGGCAGCCGATCCTCGGCGAAGTGCGAACGGGCGACGGTATAGAAGAGCCAAGTCCGGATGATGTCGTTGGCCTGCGGGCGTAGGTCGAATGGAGCCACCCGCGAGTACAGGTCCCGGTCGTCACCCCACCCGCCGACGATCTGAGGCGACAGCGATGAAGTGGCCCAGGTGTCCATCACGTTGGGCTCGCCCACAAATCCTCCCGGCGCACCGCGCTGCTCGGCCGTGTACCCCGGCGGCACAGCGACAGAAGGGTCGACGGGCAGGTTCTCCTTGTCCGGGATGATGGGCGCGTCCCACTGAACTTCTCCGCCTTCGCCCACCGGATACCAGAGAGGTATGGGCACGCCGAAGTAGCGCTGCCGGCTGATGTTCCAGTCGCCGTTGAGCCCCTTCACCCAGTCCTCATAACGCACCCGCATGTACTCGGGGTGCCAAGTGAGTTGCCGGCCGCGTTCCAAGAGCTCGTCTCGGAACTGGATCGTGCGGATGAACCACTGCCGATTGGTGACGATCTCGAGCGGGCTCTGCCCGTTCTCCCAGAACTTCACCTGGTGGGTGACGGGCCGAGGCTCGTCGATCAGGTCGCCTGAGGCGCGCAGGAGGGTGACGATCCGGCCGCGTGCTCGCTCGGCTCTCAGTCCCACGAGGGCGCGGTAGCGCTCGGCGGCACCGCCCGGGTCGTCGGACTCCCACCCTGGGTCGCCCCAAGGGACGGGCAACAAGGTGCCGTCCTCCCCGAGGATGCCCCGCGTCTCGAGACCGAGCTCCCGCCACCACGTGACGTCGTTGATGTCGCCGAACGTGCAGATCATGGCCATCCCGGTGCCCTTCTCCGGATCCGCGAGGGGGTGAGCCTTGATCGGAACCCGCACGCCGAATAACGGGGTGCGGGCCGTGCCGCCGACCAGGCCGCGGTAACGCTCGTCCTCCGGATGCACGACGATGGCAACACAAGCCGGGATGAGCTCCGGTCGGGTCGTGTCGATGACGACGTCGTCGGCGCCGTCGACTCCCCCAAAGCGGACGCGGTGATAGGCGCCCGGCACCTCTCGGTCCTCTAGTTCCGCTTGGGCGACGGCGGTGCGGTAATCGACGTCCCACACGGTGGGCGCCTCGGTTGTGTAGGCGAGATCGCGGGCCATCAGATCGAGGAACGATGTCTGGGAAACCCGCTGGGCCCGCTCACCGATCGTGGTGTACGTGTGCGTCCAGTCGACCGACAGACCCAGGTCCGACCACAGGCGGAAGTAAGCCTCCTCGGCCTCGACCGTGTACTTGGCGCAGAGCTCGATGAAGTTGGGCCGCGACACCGGCATCGGCGGTTGCCCGGACTTGCGAGGGCCGGGAGCCTCGAAGTTCTCGACATAAGGCAGCGTGGGGTCGCAGATCACTCCGTAGTTCAACTGGACCCGGCGCTCGACGTTCAGCGCGTTGTCGTCCCAGCCCATGGGATAGAAGACCTCGCGCCCGTGCATCCGTTGGAAGCGGGCGAGGACGTCGGTGTGGGTATACGAGCAGCAGTGGCCCAGGTGCAGATCTCCCGACACCGTCGGAGGCGGGGTGTCGATCGAGAAGACCTCGTTGCGCGCCTTGGTGCGGTCGAAGTGGAAAGTTCCTCGTTCCGACCAGAGCGCGGACCACTTCTCAACGAGCCCGTCGAGCGACGGCTTCTCGGGGACGGTCATGGGATGGTTACGGTACCTGGGCTATGCGGCTCTGGGACACAGCTTTGCGTGACGTGGTCGAGGTCGAGCTGCGCGACCCGAATCAATTCTCGTTCTACGTGTGCGGTCCCACGGTCTATGGCGCCCCGCACGTGGGCCACGGCCGCCTGCTCCTGATCTACGACGTCCTCCGTCGATACCTGGAATGGCGCGGCCTCGAAGTGAGGCACGTCTCGAACGTGACCGACATCGAGGACAAGATCATCGCCCAAGCCGCGTCCGAGGGAATCGACCCGTCCGACCTGGCAGCCGCGTCCGAGGCGGCGTGGTTCGAGACCTCCGACCGCCTGGGAGTGCTGCGCCCCAACCACGTCCCGCATGCGACCGAATACGTCGAGAAGATGGGGGCTTTCATCGGGAAGCTTGTGGCGTCGGGTCACGCGTACCCCGCGTCTGACGGGGTCTACTTCGAGGTAGCGAAGCTGGCCGA
Organism: Actinomycetota bacterium; assembly: GCA_019347775.1. Taxonomy (GTDB): domain Bacteria; phylum Actinomycetota; class Acidimicrobiia; order Acidimicrobiales; family JAHWKP01; genus JAHWKP01. The sequence continues at coordinate 3,028 of JAHWKP010000095.1, forward strand.
GTACGGCGCCCTACTGAATCAGCCGCTTGACTCCTTGCGGGCTGGGGCGCGAGTGGATGTGGTCGAGGACAAGCGCGCGCCGGCCGACTTCGCGCTCTGGAAGCTTGCCAAGCCGGGAGAACCGAAGTGGCCGTCGCCGTGGGGCGAAGGTCGACCGGGGTGGCACATCGAGTGCACTGTCATGGCGCTCGAGCTATTGGGCGACGGATTCGACCTGCACGGCGCGGGTGACGACCTGATCTTTCCGCACAACGAGAACGAACGCGCCCAGGCAGTGGCCGGAGGCCATCGGTTCGCCCGCCACTGGATGCATCACGGGATGCTGACCTCGGGCGGCGAGAAGATGTCGAGGTCGATCGGCAACGTCCTTTCGCTGGACGACGCCCTGGCTGACCACGACGTGCGCGCCTTACGGCTTCTGGTGCTCCGCTCGCACTACCGAACCCCCATGGAAGTGACCCCGGTCGGACTTGCCGACACTTCCGCAGCACTGCGGCGACTGGACTCGCTGGCCCGTCGGATACCGGAGGGGGGAACGGGCGACGGTGGTGCCTCCGAGGTCAGGACGAAGTTCGTGGCCCACATGGACGACGACCTCGACACCCCGGGGGCGACCGCGGCCATCTTCGACGCCGTGAGGCAGGCCAACTCGTATGCGGATGCCGGCGATGACGAGCGCGCCCGAGCCGTGGCCGCAGATGTGCGCTCGCTGTGCGGAGCACTCGGCTTGCCGATCGGCGAAACGGTTACCACCGTGGACGCCGCGGCCGAGGAACTCGTGCGACAGCGGGATGCAGCCAGGGCGGCGAAGGACTTCGCCCGCGCCGACGAGATCAAACTTCAGCTTGAGTCCGAGGGGTGGGTCGTAGAGGACTTCCCCGCAGGCACCAAGATCCGCCGCCCCTGAACCCAGCGAAAGAGTGCCGCAACAAAGCAGAAAGTGGCCGGCTAGGCCGGCCACTTTCTTAGAACTTGTCCGGCAAGCCGGACCCTTGATGCGATGGAAAGAAGCCCTAGAGGGGCTTCACATCCGCGGCCTGAAGACCCTTGGGTCCGTCGGTCACCTCGAACTCGACTGCCTGTCCCTCGGTGAGGGACTTGTAGCCATTGCTCTGAATCGCGCTGAAATGAACGAAGACGTCGGGCTGACCCTCATCCTGTGAGATGAAGCCGTAGCCCTTCTCTGCGTTGAACCACTTAACGGTACCTGTTGCCACTTTTGGAGTTACTCCCTCTTGCGTACGGCGCGCCGTTGGCACGTCGGTCTCTATTGAAATGAGGGTTTTTGCGTGGCTGAGTACTGCTGAACGCGGTGGCTCGGACCATCCCCCTCGACTATCGACGGTAGCAGCTTGGGGCTCGCGAACCTCGTCCCCAGCCGGATCAGAGCGAGAGCTCGTGCTCCCCAGGCACCGACCCGTCGGTCTTCACCGTCAGCGTCTTGCCTTCCTCCTGCTCATCGGGGGCGCATCCGATGGTCGTGTCGAGCACGGTCAGGCCGGTGCACGATCCGTCGCCTACGCCTGCCGAAGCGGCGAGGGTGCCCGAAGGGCCGATCTGGGCCTGGAAGTTGGCGACCGGCTCAGGCTCGGGCTCGGGCTCGGGCGGCGGGGTAGGTGTCGTGCCCCCGCCGTCACCGCCGGGACCGGCGCCGGGCGCGAACCCGCCAAGGCCGCCGAAGCCTCCGAAGAAGCCGCCGGCGTCCGAGTCGGACGGGATGGCATCCCCGAATGAGATCGGCAATGCGAACTCATCGTTGCCCAGCGTCGCCGGGCTCGGCGAGCCCGCCACAGGCGAGGGCCGGCTGTCGATCGTGGGCCGGTTGTCCGACGGCCCGCCGATGACGGCGACCGCCATGATGGCGAGCGACATGAGCCCTACGGACGCGTAGAGAAGGGGCTTCTGCAACGGCCGCAGCGCGAGCTCGGCCTTGTCGAATCCGCTTCCGGCGAGAGCAGATGCAGGAGCGGCGGACCCGGCGCCGGCGTGCACCAGCCCGAGAGATCCAGCCAGCCCGCTGCCGGCTCCGGCGACTGCCAACGGGAAGGGAATAACGACCCGCCGCAGCCGGTCGCCAACCTCGGCCAGTTCCTCCACCCGAGCGGTACAACTCTCGCAACCGGCGAGGTGCTGATCGACTTTGGCGATGTCGCGGGCGGCCAGTCCGCCTGCCGCGTAAGCGCCGAGCATGGGAACGATGGGCTCGCAGCTGGAGTCGACATCGCCCTGAAGATGTGCCTGCAGGTACTTCTCGCGCAGTGCCGTGCGGGCCCGTACGGCGAGCTGCGACGCGGCGTTGGCGCTCAGGCCCATCACCGACGCTGCCTCCCGCGGCGCCATGCCCTCGACTTCGGTGAGCCACAGGATCGTCCGCCAACGCTCGGGTAGGCGCGAAAGCGCAGCTATCACCATGGCCGAATCCGCGCCGGCGAGGACAGCGCCTGCGGGACCGCGTCCAGCATCAGCACGATCCATCTTCTCGGGCTCGGTGGGCAGTGACTTTCCGCGGCGTCGGAGAATGTCGATTCCGGCGTTACGCGTCGCCGCCAGTACGTACGGGCGGAACTGGGTGCTGCTTCCGTCGGCGGCGCGGCGGGGAAGAGAGGTGAAGACCTTGGTGAAGGCCTCGCTCACTGCGTCGGCGGCGTCGTCTGCGTTGCCAGTGACGGCCCTCGCTACCCGATAGGAGGCTTCGGAATGGCGTCGGTAGAGTTCTTCGAATGCGGCGGCGTCGCCCTCGGCGGCGCGCTCGGTCAAGACCGAGTCGTTACCTGCCTCCATCCGAGTCTGAGTGCGCGCCACGACTGTCCATTGTGCCCGCTAGCAGCGTTTTCCTAGCTCCATACGGCCAAATGGCCTCCGGAATAGCGCGAAGTGACTATGCCGAGCGTCCCGGGGGCGAAATGAAGTTACTGTTCGGTAATGAGTTTCTCGCTTGACTTGACGGAAGATCAGATTCAGGTCCAGAAGTGGGTGCACGAGTTCGCCGAGAACGTCGTGCGGCCGGCTGCGGCTGAGTGGGACGAGCGTGAGGAGACTCCCTGGCCGATCATCCAGGAAGCCGCCCAGGCTGGGCTCTATTCGCTCGACTTCATCGCCAACGCCTTCGGCGACTCGACCGGAGTCCTGCTTCCCGTGGTGATGGAGGAGATGTGCTGGGGCGACGCGGGCATCTCGCTCGCCATTTTCGGCACGACCCTCGGCGTCGTTGGGATCATGGCCAACGGCACACCTGAGCAGTCGCCGAGTGGATCCCGCAGTGCTTCGGGACGCCCGAGGAGCCCAAGGTGGCCGCCTTCTGCTCGTCGGAGCCCGACGCCGGCTCCGACGTCTCGGCGATGCGCACCACCGCCAAGTACGACGAGGCAAGCGACGAGTGGGTCCTCAACGGCCAGAAGGCCTGGGCCACCAACGGCGGCATCGCCGACTTCTTCACCGTCTTCGCCAAGACCGGCGAGGTCGACGCTCGCGGCAAGCTGTCGGCCTTCATCGTCACCAAGGACATGCCCGGCGTCTCCATCGGCCAGCACGAGGACAAGATGGGGATCCGCGCCAGCTCGACCACCAGCGTCTTCTTCGAGGACGTGAAGGTCCCCAAGGACCACCTGCTGGGGCCGCTGAACGGCGGCTTCAAGGTCGCCATGAACATCCTCAACAGCGGCCGCTCGGGGGTCGGCGGCGGGACCGTGGGCGGCATGAAGCGGCTGATCTCCCTCTCCGCCGCCCACGCGATGGA
>JAHWKP010000096.1 GCA_019347775.1 Actinomycetota bacterium
CTAAACCGTGCGTCGCAGGTTCGAATCCTGCCGGGGGCGCCACCAAAAGTCCTGGTCACAGCGTTGCATGGCCGGTCGGAAGCGCGTCGGAAGGCCCTGGCGCTGCCCCTCCGGGAGGACGCGCTCTCCCTGACTCTCTCCCTGACTCTCCCTGACGATGTCGCCGCCATCCTCCGCGGCGGCGTGCTGGCGAGGGCGAGCCTGGAGGTTCTCTCCAACCGTGGCCGAGAAGCCCCGGGATGGCGTTGACATGCGGAGGACCGATGAACACCGACTACGACCTCTGGGTCGACTTCACGCGGATGCGAGACGCCGGGCGGGTGCTGACGCGCCTGCGCGACGCCAAGCCAGGCTTCGTCCCCATTGCCGGCAGCTACGTCACTGTCGGATGCGAGGACGCCGAATCTGCGGTCGCCCGCATCCTGTGGGTGGATGCGGAGGGCACCATCGAGGTCGAAGTGCTCCCAGGCAGCGTCGAAGAGAACCGCGACCTCCTCACTTCTCCCTACTGAGGCCGTTCGGCGCCTCGATCGAAAGCACGCAATGAAGGGCTCGATGCGCCAGCGCAGTCCCGGCTACTGGCAGCTGCGCGTCTTCGCGGGATCGTGCCGTCGAGCGCGGCACCGCCGCCGGCGTCCCGCCACAGCCCGCCGACTTCGTGTTCGAGCGAGCGCGGGGATCCGACGAGTCGCTCCCGCCCGACCGCATCGGCCAGGCCTGGTACCGGTTGTGTCGGGTGCTCGGCGTCAAGGCCCGCCTGCACGACCTCCGTCACCTCCAGGCGTCGCTGTTGCTCGACGCCGGCGAGGCGGTCACCACCGTGGCCGCTCGCCTCGGCCACCGTGACACTTCCACCACCCTGAAGGTCTACGGCCACCTCATGCCCGGCGCCGATACCCGTGCCGCCGGCATCGTGGGAGCGGCGTTCCGTCGTCCGAACGATGAGCCAGTGGACCATCCTGAGGCGTGAGCGAGAGAGGCGACCCGGCGCCCCGGCATGAGAGCCAGCCCCGGCTGGGCCACTCAGTCAGCTAGTCAGTATGGAACGGGCCGGCCGTTCCATACTGACTAGACGGTCTCGTCACTGACTAGACGGTCTCGTCGGACCACTGGCCGTGGAGCCTCAGCACGGCGTCGGAGTACGCCCCGAGCTCTTCGCAGCTGTCGGCCTCATGGCGCTCCAACACGAGCGGCAGGCAGGTGAGCTGGCCGGTCAGGCGTCCCTCACCCTCGAGGTCGGAGAAGATTCCCGTGCCTCCGGTGATCTCCCAGGTTCCGCCGCGGATCTGCAGCTTGTCCCCGGCCTCAACGAACCGTGCCTCGTAGTCGAAGTGGATCTCGTCTCCGGAGTCGCAGTGGACAGTGGTGATGGTGCCCTCGATGGTCCCGGTCCTGCCGTCGTACTCGGTCACCGTTCCGTCGATGTCGTGGCGAACCGCATCAGGATTGTCGACACCGGGGTAGTCGGGAGCGATGCGCAGGGCGCGATCGTTGTGGGGGGCAGGCTCGTCACACTCGATCGAGGAATAGGAGAAGTTCTCGCCCTCTTCGAAGTCGTAGTCCAGGGCGTCAGCGTCGAACAGCAAGTCGGCGCCGCCGGGACTGCCGAACTCGCTGTGAGCGTGCGCGCTCATCACGAAGGCACCGTCGGTCTGGTCCTCTGTCTGGGTGAGGGCAGGGCTGGCCGCGAGGGTCAGCAGGGGCATGACCAAAGCGGTGGCGGCAAATATCGACGTTCTGCGCATAGGTAGCTCCTTGCGTTAGGGTATGGCGTCCGCTGCCTCCCCTGGCCAGCTGCGGCGCAAACATCCACGCGGTGTCGCCTTCAGGATGTGGCATCGCCATCGTTTCACTCGCCCCCGCCCGCCGTGCTCGGACGGTATCGAAAGACGTAGCTCTCGATGGCCCCGAGGACGGCATTGACGAGGAAGCTGAGCGCACCGGCGACGACGATGAGGGCGTAGACCCTGGCGGGTTGGAACGTCCGTTGCGACTGGGCGATGAGTGCGCCCACGCCCTCGACGTTGGTGAGGATCTCCACGAGCAGGGTGATGACCACGGCGATGGGGGCGGCCACCCGCACGCCGAGGAAGATCGCCGGCAGTAGCGCGGGAACGATCACCTTGCGGATCCGGTCGAGCTTGCCGAGCTGCAGGGACCTGGCAGCGTCGAGCAGGGTCTGATCGATGCGTCGCACTCCGGCCCTGGTGTTGAGCAGGATGGCCCAGATGGCGGCCAGGGTGACGACGGTGACCTTCATGGTCTCGTCGTAGCCGAGGAGCAGCGTGGCGATGGGGACCATGGCGGCAGGCGGCATGGCTCGGGCGAACTCGAAGGTCGGGCCAAGTGCCCGGTCCGCCGCCGGCGAGCCGCCGACGACCAGACCGACCCCGGCGCCGAGAACGGTCGCGGCACCGAGTGCGATGGAGAAGGTGGTCAAGGTGGCGACGACGGCGGCGAGGAGCACGCCGTTCTCCCACAGGGCGATCAGGGCCGAGCCCCACGTCGACGGCGGGGGGAAGTACGGGGACCCGGGTGAGCCGGCGAGCTCCCAGACGCTCAGGAGCACCACGAGGGGCAGCAAACCGCGGAGGAGCGGGAACGGTGTCGTCCGCTTCCTGTTCCCCCTCTCCTCGCGCGCACTCTGTTGCCGACCGCTGTCCGGACGGGTGGCCGTCTGCGCCGTCACGGTGTGCCGCCTTCGGGACCGCCTGCTGGCGGCGGGAGCATCCACGAGGCCGCCGAGCGGAACAAGGCGTTGAGGGTGATTCCGAGGACGCCGGCCGACAGGACGTAGGCGAACATCTTCTCCGGTTGCAGTGCCTGCTGGGCCCGGACGAGGGCGTGGCCGAGGCCTGCGGGGTTGCCGACCATCTCGGCCACGACGGCCAGCACCAGGCAGAGGGTAAGACCGAGGCGAAGCCCGACCAGGATCTCGGGGACGGCGGCAGGGACGATCAGTTTCCTCACCCTGGTCCAGCTGGACATGTGGAGCATTCGACCGAGGTCGAGGAGCTCGCCCGGCACGCCCCGCACGCCTCCGATCGTGTTGATGAGCACCGGCCACACCCCGACGTAGACGACGATGACGAGCTCCATCCGCAGGGAGAACCCGAAGATCAGGAGCGTGGCCGGCACGAACGTGATCGGCGGTATGGCCTTGGTCACCTCGAAGCTGGTCATCGAGTAGCGATAGGCGGTGGGCGAGAGGCCGAGCAACAGACCCAGGCCGATGCCGATCACCGAGGCGATGCTCCAGCCGATGAGCGTCACCATGAGTGTGTGGAGGACGTTGGGGATGAGCTCACCCGATGCCAGCAGGGTCCGCGCTCCTCGGGCGATGGCCGATGGTGCGGGCAGGTACTGGTAGTCGAGCAGCGACCAGCGCACCGTCGCTTCCCACGCCCCGGCGAGGAGGGCGAGGGTGAGCAGCCCTGGCCAGTTGACCCGCCCCAGCCGGCGGCTCCGGCTACTCATGGCGCTGCATGATCGCCTCGTACACCTTGCGCCGAAGGGCGAGGAACCCTTCGGACTGCTTGGTCTCGATCTGGTGGCGCGGGCGCGAGCAGTGCACCGGCAGTGACTCGCCGATGGTCGACGGATCCCCCTGCAGTACGAGCACCCGGTCGCTCAGGTAGAGCGCTTCGTCGATGTCGTGGGTCACGAAGACGACCGTCGCACCCGTGCGCTCGTAGACCTGGAGCAGCTCGTCTTGGAGTGAGGTCTTGGTCATGGCGTCGAGCGCCCCGAAGGGCTCGTCCATGAGCAGCACTGACGGGCGCATGGCCAGGGCGCGGGCGAGCTGGACTCGCTGTTGCATCCCGCCCGAGAGGCGCCACGGGTAGTCCTTGGCCCGCTTTCCCAGTCCCACCATGGCGAGCGCATCTGCGACCCGCTCCCGCGCCTCCTCCCTCCCGACCTTGCCCTCGAGCCCGAGGGCAACGTTCTTCTCGACCGTGCGCCACGGCAGCAGCGAGGCGGCGTAGTTCTGAAAGACGGTGATCACCCCTGGCGGCGGCCCCTCGACCCGCTCGCCGTAGTAGCGCACGCTCGAATCAGGCGTGGGCGCGAGCAGGCCGCCGAGGATCCTGAGCAGGGTGGTCTTGCCGCTCCCCGACCTCCCCATGATGGAGATGAACTCGCCCTCTCGGACGTCGAAGTTGACGGAGCGGCAGATGCACGTCGCGCCTTCGCTGGAACCCAGCTCGACAGTCAGGTTGCGGCACTGAAAGGTGACCTTGCGCTTCACCTGCGCCTGCGGTTCCGTTCGGTCCGCGGTTGGAGCGTCCTGGGTTATCGGCTGGTCACTCGCCTGCATCCAAGACCAGTTGGTCCGCCTCCACGTCCCCGATGTCCTCGCCCATCTCCTCCAGCACGTCGATCCAGGTGGCGAGATCGTCGGGCCAGATCTCCAGGTTGAACGTGGGCAACGGGACGCGCTCGGCCACCTGGGGCGGCATGTCGGTGTACCCCTGAAGGATGGTGCGCGCCTCCGGCTCGTTCTCCTCCACGAACTCGAGCGCCTGCTCGAGCGAGGTGCGGAAGCCCTCGACCACGTCACCGTTCTCCCCGGCCCACTCGCCGTTGGCGATCCAGAAGTTGGTGGCCAGGGGGAGTCGAATTGCCGCGAACGGGTCACCGAGGGATTCGTGGCCGGCGGCGAGGAGCTGGCTGGCGAAGGGCTCCAGTGCCTCGACGGCATCCGCCTGCCCGGCGTTCAGCTGGTCGGGGAGATTGGGCGGGGGCACCTGGACGCCCTCGATGGAGGACGGGTCGACACCCTCCTGCTGCGCCCAGTAGAGGGTCGCCACGTGGATGACGCCGGTCAGCGTCGGGCTTGCCACCCGCTTGCCCTCGAGGCCGCTCACGTCCTCGATCCCCGAGTCCTTGCCGACGATCAGTTGGACAAACGGGTTGTCCTCGGTGCTGTTCGTGTTGCCCTGGACCTGGACCACGTCAAGGCCCCCGTTCGCCGCCCTGATGAGGTCCGTTGCCGTTCCCAGGGAGATCTCGAACTGGCGGCCGAGCGTGGGGGGGATCTCCGAGATGTTGGCCGCAGGCGTGAGTGTGACGTCGAGGCCGTTCTCCTCGAAGTAGCCCTGCTGCTCGGCGACGTGGAGGAGCAGACCGGTCGTGGCCGGCACGTAGGCGATCCTGACTTCGGTCGCCTCGGCCGTGCCGTCACCCGCCGTGGTGTCGCTGGTTCCAGCGGTGCCATCCGTGCCCCCGGAGTCGCCACAGGCGGCACCGAGGAGCACAACGGCGAGGACCATGGCGACAAGGCGCCCGCGTCGGCTCTGTCCTCGCTCCGCGGTAGTGCGTGCGTCGGGACGGGACGAGCCAAGTGGGGAGAGCCTGGGCATGTCGGTACTCCTTTTGTGACGACAACTGACGGGCGCGACCTATCCGCGCTGGTCGAGTCGGCGACTACCCCCATGGGGACGGCGGGAAACGGTCGGGTCCCATCCCGACTACTCGGTGCCGCCCTGCAAAACGAGGGCGTCCCCGTCGTAGAGCTCTCACATGGGCGAGGACGTCCTCCGCCCGTGCGGCGCCCGCGGCCGTCGCAGCCCGGCCGCCTGGTGTGGGTCTCAACCGGACAGCCGGCGCCCTACCTCGGCTGGTGCCGGTGGTGCGAGCGCACGCAGCGGCTCTCCGACGGAGAGCTGTTCGTGTGCCAGACGTGCGACGGGCCGGCGGCACAGCCAGTGGGCCAGGCTGGCTAGGCGATCGACCTGGAACGGTCGTTCTTCTCTTGAAGCTCGAGCATGAGCTCCATGCCATAGAAGTACGGTTCTGCCGTCGCCAGCGGGTAAGGAGTTCCGAACTCAGCCCGGAGATCGTCGATCGCGGGACGGAGGCGTTGTAGCGGGACACCCTTGCGGCGGTTTCTTGCCGGGCTTCCCCCTCGGGAAGCTGGAGCACTCCTCGAACGGCTCTCCACATCGCCGTTGGTTCGGGCGAGCGCCAGCTCGTGCACCCCGCTCGGTGACCTCGGCGTGGCGCGGTCGTCGGCCGCCGATCAAGTCGGATCGACGGATGCGGCGACGCGCCGGGCCACTGCCACGACCCGTCGAGCGCGGTCAACGGCCTTCTTGGCATCGGACTTCGGAATCTCGTCGGGCTCGTACTCGGCCCTGGTCTTGGGAAAGAGACGGACGAGATCCCTGGCCACGGCTATACCGTCGGGGCCGGCCGTACGAAGCAGCGCGAGCGCTTCGTCGTGGTCCTCACCCCCGGCTCGGCGACCGAGTCGAGTGCCGCACACCGCGTCGGCCGCATTGATCCCGGCGTGGATCGCCAGGCTCGTGGCCGCGATCGCACGACCAGCCTCCAGCTCGTGCTCGGCGGCAGAGAGGTACTCCTCGGCCTTGGCAACATACGACCGCACCTGCGTGCCGGAGATCGGTCGAGTGCGGCCCTTCCTAGCCATGCCGCTTGCTCCGGAGGTCGTCGATCGACTTTCCGTACAGCCAGACGCCGTGCCGGGCGATGTCGGCCCAGAGGTCGTTCTTGCCGCGAAGTCTC
>JAHWKP010000097.1 GCA_019347775.1 Actinomycetota bacterium
CAGAGCGGCGAACAGCGCCGTGGACGCATTGAGAACAGAGGCGAGAGCGGAGGTGATGCGCTCCTGGGCCCAAGCGAACAGCGTGAACGGCAGCACATTTGTGATGAGCGCCATAAAGGCCACCCGACGCCAGAGAGCGACGCCCTTCGGAAGCCCCGACTTCGTCACGGCGAGACTGAGCACGACCGCCAGCGCTCCGAGCATCAAACGACCGGCGACCAGGGCGGTCGGCGTCATCCCGCCCAGGGCAACCTTCATGAAGAAAAACGACCATCCCCATACGACCCCGAGGACGATCAGCTTGCGCACGGCCACGCAAGGTAGCGGGGAGGCCAGCCCTTGCCTCCGTCACTCCCAGGGCAGCGTCGCCCGGGGCCCCTGCCGTAGGAGAGCTGGCGAGGCCTCCCGCCTACACTCGCCAGGGATGTCGAAAAGAGCGAATCAGCGCCGCCAGGTCGAGCGCCACCTCGCGGAGGCCGGCCAGCGACTGACACGCGCCCGCGAAGAGCTGGCCGCGCTCGACGAACAGGTCGCCTGGTTCGCCGAAGCGACCGAGGATGCCCGCATGAGGGCTCTGGTAACTGAGTCCCCGGCCGACCGGCGGGAACTCAGCGAAGTAGAGCGCCATACGCTGGCCATCAACAGGAGCCGCGCTGACCTGGTCGCTCACATCGAGCGCCTTCGGCGTCTACAGGACGAGCTGCTGGAGGAACTCCCTGCCGTCGAGGCGGCCGACGACGAAGTCCAACGCAACGAAAGGGTTTTCTGAGTGGGTACGAAGGTTGTGATCGCCGAAGACGAAGCCCTCATCCGGCTCGATGTCAAGGAGATGCTCGAGGAAGAGGGGTACGACGTTGTCGGTGAGACCGGCCGCGGCGACGAGGCGGTGACCCTGGTGAAGGAGCACTCGGCCGACCTGGCCATCCTCGATATCCGCATGCCGGGGCTCGACGGACTGTCGGCAGCGCGCCAGATCACCGAGGCGGGGGAGACAGCGGTAGTGATCCTCACCGCCTTCAGCCAGCGCAATCTCATCGAGGAGGCTCGCGACTCCGGCGTTCTCGCCTATCTCGCCAAGCCCTTCCGGAAGGACGAGCTGGTGAGCGCCATCGAAGTTGCCATGGCGCGGTTCCGGGAGATGAAGGCCCTCGAGAGCGAGAACCATGACCTGCAGGAAAAGCTCGAGACCCGTAAGGCCGTCGACCGGGCCAAGGGCATGCTGATGGATCAGTACGGCTGGACCGAGGAACAGGCCTTCGTCTGGATCCGGAGCACGGCGATGGATCACCGCACCAAGATGAAAGTGATCGCCCAGGAAGTCATCGATGGCGAGCGCCAGCCGTGAGGCGCGCCGGGCTTGTGGCTTCGGCGCTCCTGCTGGCCCTTCTCGCGGGCTGCGGGCAGGGCGGCGACGAACAGGCCGAGGACCACGAAGGTTCTGACGGCAACGCCACCCAGACCACTGCTGCAGCATCCGCGGACGGCACGGCGCCGACGGGCGGCGGCTCCGAAACGTCCGCCGCGAACGGGGGCGGGCACCCGCATGACCGCGCCAGCTGCCCCCCGGCCGACGCCACCGACACGGTCAAGATCAGCATGCGCGATTACGCGTTCGTCGACATGCCCGCAACGGTGACCGGGCCGCGGGTCCGCATCGAAGCCAAGAACAACGGGCCGAGTGAACACGAGGTCCTGATATTCGACGCCGACGGCAACGAGATCGCAGGCACCGATGCGGTGCCTGCCGGCGAGACGGCCGTGTTGTCGGCCGAGTTGCCGTCCGGGACCTATCAACTCCGATGCCTGGTCGAAATCTCGCCCACGGAGACGCACTTCGACCGGGGAATGCGGGTCACATTTGCCGTCATGTGAGTCGGACGCATGACCAAGCTCCTCCTGCTTGACGGCAACTCCCTCGCCTACCGGGCCTTCTTCGCACTTCCCACCGACATGGCCACGGCCTCGGGCCAGGTCACCAATGCCGTCTACGGCTTCACCTCGATGTTGGTGAACCTCTTGAAGGATCACCAACCCGACGGCATCGCGGTCGCCTTCGATCGCCCCGAGCGCACCTTCCGGCACGACCTTGTACCTGAGTACAAGGCGGGCCGTTCGGCCGCGCCGGACATCCTCCGCCAGCAGATGGGTCTCATCCGCCAGGTCGTGGAGGCCCTCGGCATTCCCATCGTCGACATCGCCGGCTACGAGGCCGACGACGTCATCGCCACGCTGACCACGCAGGCGCGCGACCGGCGAGACGACGTCATCGTCGTCACGGGCGACCGCGACGAGTTCCAACTCGCCGAGGACCCCCACATCCGGGTTCTCTACAACCGTCGAGGAGTGAGCGACTACGTCCTGCTCGACGAAGCCGGCGTAGCCGAGCGCACGGGCGTGTCGCCCGAGCTCTATCCGCAATACGCAGCTCTGCGGGGTGACCCATCCGACAATCTTCCGGGAGTACCGGGCGTAGGGGAGAAGACCGCCGCCAAGCTGCTGAATACCTACGGCGACCTGGACGGCGTCTTCGCCCATCTCGACGAATGCACCCCGAAGTTGCGCGAGAACTTGGCCGCAGCCGAGGACGTCGTCCGCCGGAACGCCACGGCTACGCCGCTCGTGCGTGACGTCCCGGTCTCGTGCGAGCCCGACGAATTGAGGATGGGCGGCTTCGAGACGGAAACCGTGCGCGAGCTGTTCCAGTTCCTCGAGTTCGGCCGTCAGCTGTGGGACCGCTTGGTCGAGGCGCTGGGGCCGGAACACGCGGCTGGAGAGGCGGGTGAGCCACAGGCAGGCGCGGGCATGATCGAGGCCGAGGTCGACCGCCTCGACGAAGCGGCCGCAATCGAACTGGCCCAACGCATCAGAGACAACGCCCACGAGCGGCCCTCGATCGCGTTGGCGTGGGACGGCCTAGAAGGGCGCTCGCCCATCGACGGGCTGGCCGTTGCCGTCGGATCGGCCGCTGTGGGATGGATCGAGACCGACGTCCTGACTCAGACCAAGGTCACCAAAGCGTGGAATGAGGCGCTCACATCCGGCGAGGTGGAAGTCCACGCCCACGGCTCCAAGGAGGCCATGCGAGGCCTGGCCTCGGTTGGGATCGGCTTCTCGTCGCTCGGCATCGACACCGCAGTTGCCGCCTATCTCATCGAGCCGTCCGAGAGTCAGTACCTGCTCGAAGACCTCGTACGCCGCCATCTCGATCTCGAACTCGAGCCCCAGACCGAAGGGCAGGCCAAAGGTCAGCTGGCGCTCGACGTCGATACGGGCGCCGATCAGGCCTCGAGAGCGGCTCGACGGGCCGAGGCCGTCCGACTGCTCGTGCCTCCCCTGAGCGAGGCGATGGAAGCCCGCGGCCTCTCCAAGCTGTACCGCGAGATCGAACGACCGCTGGTGCGAGTCCTGCACCGCATGGAGGAGACCGGCATCGCGGTCGACGCCGCCTATCTCAAGGAGCTCTCGGCCGGGCTCACCGATGAGGTCCGCCGCCTCGATGCCGAGATCCAGGAGCTCGCCGGTGAGCCCTTCAAGGTCAACTCCACCCCGCAGCTGCGTGAAGTGCTCTTCGCCAAGCTCGGCCTTCAGCCCCAGAAGCGCACCAAGACCGGCTTTTCCACCGACGCCGCCTCGCTCGAGAAGTTGGTGGGTCAACACCCGATAATCGAGAAGCTCCTCCGCTACCGCGAGGTCGAAAAGTTGCGGTCGACCTACGGCGAGAACCTCCTGGCCGAGGTCGGCGACGACGGCCGCATCCACGCCACCTTCAACCAGACGGTCGCCCGTACCGGGCGCCTGTCTTCGGACCGGCCCAACCTCCACAACGTTCCCATCCGAACCGAGGAAGGTCGTCGGTTCCGGCGGGCTTTCGTGCCCCGAGAAGGTTGGCGTCTTCTGGTGGCCGACTACAACCAGATCGAGCTGCGGATCATCGCCCACCTTGCCGAGGATCCGGGACTGATCGAGGCCTTTCGCACCGGCGACGACGTGCACACCGCGACCGCTTCACGACTCTTCGGGGTGGCGCCCACAGACGTGACCCTGGGCCAGAGATCCAAAGCGAAGATGGTGTCGTACGGGCTCGCCTATGGAATGGAGTCCTACGGCTTGGCCCAGCGGCTGCGGATCCCGGTCGAAGAGGCGGCGGAGATCCTCGCCGCCTACTTCATCGCCTTTCCGAGCGTGAAGGCATACATGGAGCGCACCGTCACCGAGGCCCGCGAGCGGGGCTACACCGAGACCCTGTTCGGGCGCCGCCGCCAGATCCCCGAGCTGTCGGCTCGCAACTTCCGGATACGCCAGGCCGGCGAGCGCCAGGCCATGAACGCCGGCATCCAGGGTCTGGCAGCCGACATCTTCAAGGTTGCGCTCGTCCGTCTGGACGGGCAAATCGAGGCTCGAGGTCTGGAATCGCGACTCGTACTCCAGGTCCACGACGAGGTCCTGCTCGAGGTGCCGCCTGACGAAGCGCAACTCGCCGAAGAGGTCACCCGTGAAGCGATGGTCGGTGCCTGCGAACTCTGCGTCGGCCTGGACGTCAATCTGGCGTGGGGCGCCTCCTGGGAGGACGCCAAAGGCTGACGCGCTTGTGCATCAGCCAATAGCACCCCTGGTAGCCTGAAGACGGCACGCTCCGCGTGCGAAATCCTCGTGACTACCCGCCGAGGAGATCCGTCCTGAAAAGAGAGCCGACCGACTCACCATGTCCGACCCCGTAACCAACCCGACGACCGCCAGCACGAGCGAAGAGCCCATGGGCACCTTCGACGAAGCAGGCGAGTACACCCCCCGCCAAGTCATCGACGACGACCTTGGCGGCATGTCCTTCGAGGATGCGATCGACAAGACGATCGTCGAATTCGAGGACGGTGACATCGTCACGGGAACGGTGGTGAAAGTCGACAAGGACGAGGTCCTGCTCGACATCGGGTTCAAGTCCGAGGGCGTGATTCCGGCCCGCGAGCTGTCGATCCGCCCGGATGCTTCGCCTGACCAGGTCGTGAGCCTCGGCGAGGAGGTCGAGGCCCTCGTACTCCAGAAGGAGGACAAGGAAGGCCGCCTCCTTCTCTCCAAGAAGCGGGCCCAGTACGAGCGTGCTTGGGTCAACGTGGAGAAGCTCAAGGAGACCGAGGGCATGGTCAAGGGCACGGTGATCGAGGTCGTCAAGGGCGGCCTCATCGTCGACATCGGCCTCCGCGGCTTCCTGCCGGCCTCGCTCGTCGAGTTGCGCCGAGTGCGCGACCTCCAGCCCTACATCGGCCAGGAGCTCGAAGCCAAGATCATCGAGCTCGACAAGAACCGCAACAACGTCGTGCTCAGCCGCCGAGCCTGGCTCGAAGAGGCCCAGAAGGAGCAGCGCGAGGACTTCCTGCACGACCTCAAGGTCGGCGAGATCCGCAAGGGTGTCGTTTCCTCCCTCGTCAACTTCGGTGCCTTCGTCGACCTCGGCGGGATGGACGGACTGGTCCACGTTTCCGAGCTGTCCTGGAAGCACGTCGACCACCCCGGCTCCGTAGTCCAGGTCGGCGACGAGGTCGAGGTGCAGGTGCTCAAGGTCGAGCTCGACAAGGAGCGGATCAGCCTTTCGCTCAAGGCGACCCAGGCCGACCCGTGGCAGGAGTTCGCGTCGGCCCACCGCGTCGGCGAGCTGGTCTACGGCCGGGTCACCAAGCTGGTTCCCTTCGGCGCCTTCGTCCAGGTGGGTGAAGGGATCGAGGGACTCGTTCACATCTCCGAGATGGCCAGCCATCACGTGGACCTGCCCGACCAGGTGGTCACGCCCGGCGAGGAACTCTGGGTCAAGATCATCGACCTCGATCTGCAGCGCCGCCGCATCAGCCTCTCGATCAAGCAGGCTGCCGAGGGTGGCGAGGTCGCAGCCGAGTACCAGGAGCACTTCGGGGAGCACGCCTACGACGAGCACGGCAACTATGTCGGCGTCGAGGGCGAGGAGCCGCCCGGAGCCGGCGCAGAAGCCGTCGTCCCTGAGGTTGCGCTTCCCGAAGAGGATCTCGAGCTGGCGTGGAAGATGCACGACGGCGAGATCCCCGTCCCCGAGACCAGCCCCGCCGCCCCTCAGCCTGTTGCCGACGCCGACGCTCCCGAGTCCGAGGACACACCAGAGCCCGAAGCCGCCGCCGAGCCGGAAACCGCGCCTGAGCCCGAGGCGTAAGCCAACGGTTGGTCCCATGTCCGGGCGGGATCGGGGGGCCGCCCCTCCGGCGACCGTCCTGCGCACGGCTGACGCCGTGCTCCGGACCCTCACCGCCAGCGACGTCGCCTCCGGTGGACCCCCCGCCCCCGCCCTCGGATGACTGCCATAGGGCTTACCGGGGGGATCGGCTCGGGGAAGAGCATGGTCGCAGCGCTTCTGGCTATTCGCGGCGCTTCGGTCGTCTCCGCGGACCGGATCGTGCATGACCTGCAAGAGCGCGGCGAGCCCGTGTTCGACGCGATCGTGGAGCAGTTCGGTGAGAAAGTGCTGT
>JAHWKP010000098.1 GCA_019347775.1 Actinomycetota bacterium
TGGCGCTGGCAGACATCGACCAGCCCAGCGTGGTCGAGTGGGCCGGAGACCTCGCTGACGAGCTGGCCCCCGCCACCGTGAAGAAGGGCCACCAGATTCTCGGGAGCTGCCTGCAGGCGGCTGTGGACGCCGGCCTGATCGCCGCCAGCCCGGTGCGCAACATCCCGCTGCCGACGGTCCGCCGCACCGAGATGCGGTTCCTCACGGCAGCCGAGGTCGCCCGCTGGAGTCATCCGGCTGTGGCGGATCCTGCGTGGGCACTTGCGTTCCGATCCGACGCTGCTCAGATCACCGCCGTCGGTCCGGACGGCACCGCCCGAATCTGGGACCTCGGCGGCGCCGAAGTGGCGCAGCTGGCCGGCCGGTCGCCCGTCCGGGCTGTCGCGCTCCGGCCCGACGGACAGTACCTCGCCACGGGCAGCACGAACGGCACGGCTCGCGTATGGGCTCTCGCCGAAGGCAGCGACGCGAATGGCTCACTGCTCTCTGCGGATCGTCCGGCGCTGCAGCGCAAGGAGCAGCCGAAGACGAGCCACCGCCTGGCACGAACCTCGGACATCGGACTCGAGACCGCCAGGCGTCGAGGTCGGACGTCTCCGGGGGATCGCCGCCGCTCACGTCCGGGACCGCTTCGGGAAGGCCGACGCTCCGCTGTCGCCAATTAGGGTCGTCGTTGTTCCCGTCCGTGGACGTTGGGTGGCACGCCGGGAAGTCCGCGCATGCGACTCCCTGGTCCAACGGACAGCCCAACGGTGACGTCACTCACTGGGGTCGTCGACCTTCTCGGGTTGGCGTCCCGGGGAGTGGTGGGAATTCGGGGTGAGTAGGGGGTCCACCACGTAGGGGGCCACCGGCGTGATCCTCAGCGTGACCTTGCCGGGTTACGCACAGGAGGTAGTCACACCGATGGCCCTCGACCAGTCTGTCTTGTCTGATCTGCTCGACGCGCTCAAGGCCGGCGGCGACCTGGATTTCATGCGCAGGGCGATGGAGGTGGTGCTTCAGGCCGTGATCGAGCTTGAGGCCACGCGGGAGATCGGCGCCGGCCGCTACGAGCGGACGGAGGGACGCCGGACCTACCGCAACGGCAGCCGGGACCGGCTGCTGTCGACCAAGGCCGGCGACGTCAACCTGAAAATCCCGAAGCTCCGCCAGGGGAGCTTCTACCCGTCGCTGTTGGAGCCGCGCCGGCGGATCGACAAGGCGCTGTGGGCGGTGGTGATGGAGGCCTACGTGCATGGGGTGTCGACCCGGAAGGTCGACGATTTGGTGGCCGCCCTGGGTATCGAGGCGGGGGTCTCCAAGAGCGAGGTGAGCCGGATCTGTTCCGAGCTCGACTCGGTGGTGGCCGAATTCCGGGACCGGCCCCTTTCCCACGTGGAGTTCCCCTACGTGTTCCTCGACGCCACCTACGTCAAGGCCCACGACGGGGCCCGGGTGGTGTCCAAGGCCATCGTCATCGCCACCGGGGTGGCCCGCAGCGGCGACCGGGAGGTCCTGGGGCTGGCGGTGGGCGACTCCGAAGACGGCGCCTTCTGGACCGCCTTCCTCCGCTCCCTGCGAGCTCGGGGACTGGGCGGGGTGAAGCTGGTGATCTCCGACGCCCACGAAGGCCTCAAGGGCGCCATCGCCAGTGTCTTCCTCGGCGCCGCCTGGCAGAGATCGTCAGTGCACTATCCACCACGGCGGGTTCGTCCCGCCGGAGTATCACCGGCTGGCGAGAGGGTCTCGCTGGTCACTCCCCGCCGGCGGGAGAGGGCCTTGGCAGCGTGACCTTCGAGGTCCGTCGGCAGACCTGTCCCTCCCGCCGGTGGCAAGCTCTGCACTGGCCATTGGGAGTAGCGCTTCGAGCGCCGTGACGAGCGACCAGGTCGAGCACGCCGTCGGGGTGTGGCGCCACCTCCGAGGAGGCGTTGCATTGTCCATGTTCGCAGGCATCGACTGGGGTGGCCATCGCCACCAACTGGCCATCGTCGACGATGACGGCCGCGTCCTGGTCAACGATCGGTTCACCCACGACCGAGCCGGCGTTGATGAGCTCCTCACGACGCTGCAGACTCACCAAGACAGCGGGCCCATGGCCGTGGCCATCGAACGATGCGACGGGATCGTCGTCGAAGCACTCCAAGCCAACGGACACCCCGTCTACCCGCTCAGCCCCCGGGTCTCGGCCCGGGCGCGAGAGCGCTATCAGGCAGCCCACCGCAAGGATGATCGGTTCGACGCCTTCGTGCTGGCCGACACGCTGCGCCACGAACACGCCCGCTGGCGGCCACTGGCACGACCGTCCGACACCCTGGCAGAGCTTCGGGTTCTTGTCCGGGACCGCCGTCGGACGCTCGAGACCCAGCAGGCCGTCGAGGCGCAGCTGCGGGCGACCCTGGAGGCCTACCACCCAGCCGCCGTCCGGCTCTTCTCCAGCATCGACCGAGCGATCACCCTGGCGTTCGTGCGTGACTACCCGACACCTGAGGCAGCAGCCCGGATCGGGCCCAGGCGTATGCAAGCCTTCCTGGCTCGCCACGGCTACACCGGCCGAGTTCCGGCCGAAGCCCTGGTGGAGCGGCTCAGGACGCATCTGCTGGCCGCCACACCGGGAACCTCGGCCGGGCATCAGTTCAGCGCCCTCGCTCTGGCCGACCACCTCGAGCTGCTCAACCTTCAACTCAAACGGTTCGACGCCGCGGTCGCCGACGTCTTCGCACGCCATCCCGACGGGCCGATCTTCGCCAGTTTCCCCGGCGTCGGTCCGGTCATCTCCGCCGCCCTGCTGGCCGAAATCGGCGAAGATCGCAGCCGCTTCCCAACAGCGGCGGTCCTCCTCGCCGAAGCGGGCCTCGCCCCGGTCACTCTCGCCTCCGGGAAAGTCCGGCGCGTCCGACTCCGTCGAGCCTGCAACACGCGGCTACGCGACACGTTCAACTGGTGGGCCTACACCCTCAAGCGGATCGACCAGCCGACCCGTCTCGTCTACCTGGCCGCCCTCGACCAGGGCCAGCACTCCCACCGGGCCCTGCGGGGAATCGGCGCCCGCTGGGCCCGGGTCCTGTGGCGTTGCTGGCAAGACGGAGTGCCCTTCGACCCCACCCGCCGCGCCACCACCTGACCTGACCGCTTACCACTGAGGCCGGGCCGGTGAGAACAGGCTTGCCTCAACGCGCCCATCCTCGAACACGTTCACAGCCACGATCAGACGACGAGGTTGACTTTGGGAGTCTGCCGGGTCCACTTCATGCGCAACGTGCTGGCCAGGGTGCCCAAAGGCTCCGCCGAGATGGTCGCCGCCGCCGTCCGCACCATCTTCGCCCAGCCCGACGCCGCCGCCGTCGCCGACCAGCTCGAGACCATCGCCGACAAACTCGGCCGCCAGTTCCCCGCCGTGGCCACCATGCTGCGCGAGGCCGCCCCCGACATCTGCGCCTTCGCCGCCTTCCCCCAGCCCCACTGGCGCAAGATCTGGTCCACCAACCCCCTCGAGCGGGTCAACGTCGAGATCAAGCGGCGCGCCGACGTCGTCGGCATCTTCGCCCACGAGAACTCCGTCCTCCGCCTCGCCGGAGCCGTGCTCCTCGAGATCCACGACGAGTGGGCCGTCGCCGAACGCCGCTACCTCTCCGAAGGCTCACTGGCCAAGCTCTACGAAAACAGCAAGGATGAACAACCAAAGGAGGTGGAAGGAGCCCACAGCGAACTCGTGGCCTAAGCCACACCACCAACGCTGAGGATCACAACGCTCTCATTTCCACCACACCCAGGGACGCGGCCCTTCTCGGCGCGCTCGCGTTCCGCACCCGACAGGTCCACGATCTTCACGGCGACGTAATAGCTCGGTTCGGCTGGGCAGAGCGCGTCCTCAGGATCGTGAGCGCGGGCCGCAGTCGGGAAGGCGACGGCAATCTTCTTGGTCGTGATTCAGACCTCGCATTCGTCGGCATGGCGGCGAAGAAAAGGTGAGACGTGCGACGTCGGTGAAGTCAGTCAACCGCCGCCACTGAGACGATCGGCCACGCGGGGGGACGGTCGCCCAGCGACCCGACGAAGGGGCGGTCAGAGAAGTTGAAGATCCCGCCGTCCGCGCCGACCATCAGGTATCCGTTGCCTAAAGGAACCATGCCGGTCACGGGCTTGTTCAGCACGCGGTCGCCCATCGACCCTCGGAAGGGAGCGTCGAACGAAAAGATGCCGCCGTCCGACGCAACCAGCCAGTAGCCCCGGCCGTCGCCATCGGGCACGAGCGACTGCACCGGAGCGTTGAGGCGCTGGTTGCCCATCGAGCCGTAGAACCGGGCATCACCGAACGTGAAGATGCCTCCGTCGGAGGCGACCATGTAGTAGCCGTTGCCGCTGCCGGTGCGAATGGAGTCGAGCACCGGACCATTGAGCGTCGTGCGTGACATGTCGCCGTAGTGACGGGCGTCGCCGAAAGCCAGGGTCTGTCCCGTCGTCGTGAAGATCCAGTAGCCCCGGCCAGACGGCGTCGCCGAGAGGCTCGTCGTCGGCGCATTCAGGTTCGTGATGAACTGAGCGCCACCGAGGTAACGGGCAGTGCCGAAGGCGTAGACGCGACCCGCGTCGTCGAGAATCCAGTACCCGTCGCGGGACGGGGTGGGCTCGAGGTCGACCGCCTTTGCTGTTCCGAGTCGTCCGACGGCGTCGCCGAAGTGGTGCGCGTCGCCGAAGCTGTACACCCTGCCGTCCGACCCCACCATCCAGTATCCAGACCGCTCAGGTGCCTTGGATGTCGGGCCTGCGACCAGCAACCCGGGCGCCGGAGGCGACGTGGTTGGAGGAGAAGAAGGCGTTGGCGCCAGTGGAGGCACCGGTGCAGGCGACGGCAGCAGGAACATGCCACGCGAGGCGAGATCGGCCTCGGTCGAAACGACCGAATGGGTACCGGGCTTCGGACGTCCATTCGAGAAGCCGATGGTGTGAAGGTGTCCGTCTTCGGCCCAGTAGACGCGGCCGGAACCCAACGTCATGCCGTTCACCCGGCTCCAGTCGAGGCCGTCGCCTTCTCCGCTGGCCACGAATGTGTCCGCTCCCACGACGTCGTCCGCGATGTCCGCTGCCGCTGTGAAGTATCGGTAGAAGAGCCGCGCGTCTCCAGCGATGGTGTAGTAGAGGCGGCCGGCGTCGTAGAACATCCCTGTGGTGTCGGCAACGGGAAAGTGCTCGGTCGTGAGGCCACGAAGATTCACCTCGGCCGGCGCGCCGAAGCGCGTCCCGTCGAAGGTCCGCATCATGAGGCGACCGTCGTCCTGTCCGGTGTAGACCCGGTGATCGAGGGCGAACGCTCCTTGAACTCCCGACCATTGGACGGCGCTCTGCAGCGTGCTCGGGTGACCCGCGACGTTGCCGTCGAATGAGCGCCGCAGGATCGTGCCGTCGAGGCGCATGGTGTAGAGATCGGCCGGGAGAGTGGGCATCGCAAACGTCGCGGCGGGTGTCCCCTGGCTCAGGGGGAGGAAGGCGATCTTGCCGTGGTACTCGCCGCCGAGCCGGTCGGTGTCGCTTCCCACCCATAAACCATCAGCGGAGGAGACGAGCGCCCATGCTCCTTCGCCCCGGTCCCGTCCGGGATTCCAGGCCAGCGGCAAGCCGTTCAGCGGGTCGAGGGCGGCGATCCCGCGTCGGGCGACGCTCCCCGGTCCCTCGGCCCCACCGTTGAACTCCCCACCCGGGAACGGATTGTTCATCCAGCGCTGGTGGCCGCCGACGTAGACAGCGGGCCCGGTGATCGCCACGCCGGTGAAGCTGTCGCCGCCGTCGTGGGCGACCCAGGTCGGCTCGATTCCGGAGCCCCGGGTCGCGATCTCCCACCGCGCCGCGGTGTCGCAGAGCTGGCCGCGCTGATAGCCGCCCGTCGTGACGACCACGAAGTACCTCCCGTCCGGAGACACGTCGATGTCACGGATGTGGGTATCGTGCCCCTGTGCACATTTGAGCTCGCCCGTTACCGGGTCCCGTGTGTCGTACCGGTCGGTTTGCCAGTCGAGGACCCGCGCCGGCCGGGATGCGAGGTCCACGAGAGCGACCTGGACGCGCCTCTTCCCATCGGCTTGAAGGAAGTTGCCACCCGCCACAAGCGTGGTGCCGTCGGGCGTGACAGCGATCGTCTCCACTCGAGGTAGGTCGTCATCGACACGTGGCTCGGTGAACCGGATGTTCACGTCGGGATCGAGCGCGCCGCTCCCCGCTTACCCCGCCAGTCCGAAGATCTCCCGCCGCGGATATGCGTGCGTCAATCGGTGTATGTCCAACGCAAGGGCGTGCCTCTTCGCCCACACGTCGAGCTTGTGGTAGTCGCGCATGCCCGAATCTGCGCATCACCTCGGCAAAGCCCATAGCAGGATGTGACAACGCTCCGGATTGCGAGTCGAAGCCCGGCAGCGACAGCCTAGCGCCAGGGGCCACG
>JAHWKP010000099.1 GCA_019347775.1 Actinomycetota bacterium
CAGTCACTGACGCCGGGATATCCCAGACGATCCAGTGCCAAAATCCACTCCCCGTCGGAGCGTCTGGGTCGTAGCAGGACACGGCAAAGCCCTTGGTCTCGGGTGGGTAGCCGGACCACCGCAGATGGGGAGAGACGTTCGCCCCGCCCGCGCCCGGATGGGTGAATCTGCCGTCGATCGCCTTGCCGTCGGCAACGTCGTCGCTCTCGACCGAAAACGAAGGAGCCGAGGGCAACAGGTCGTGGGGATCAGGGGCGATGCCCCTTTCGAGGTTCACCATGGGCCAAGGCTAGGCACGCGGTACCGTCCGAACGTGCGCCGAGGAGTCGATCCCGTGCCTCTGCCGGGCATGGACGCGGCAGCCTCCGCCGGCATGGTGCCGGACTCCCTCTACGTACGGGGCACGGGTGACAACCGGTGGCTGCTCGTCGTCGCCGACCGCCCAGACCTCATCGCGAAGATCGAAGCTGCCGATGCTCCTGGATTGACTCCCTCCGAGGTCCTCAAGCGGTGCGTAGGTTCAAACGGCGGACCGCCCGGTGGTGAGGCGCTCATGGCACATGTCGAGCTCGACCGGTGCGGAACGTGGGTGACACTGGCTAACAGCGGAGGACCGCGGCCAGTAGTCCTGCGGCGTGCTTGTTGGGTGGACGTTCGAGGCCATCCCCCTGCCGCGCCGCTGACCGACGACCGAATCGGGCTGGGTCCAGGCGACTCATTAGTGCTGTTCAACTCGGCGTGGTGCGACCGCTGCGATGCCGGCGGCCTCCCGGACGGATCAATACTCGACCCGCTGCTCGACGTGGCCGGCGAGGGAGCGCTGCGGCAGGTTGAGGCTTTGGACAACAAAGGGCCGCGGCGCGGCGCGGTTGCCGTCCTCGCGGTCCCCCCCGACATCGACGAGGACCCGTTGGGACGCGTGGCCGAAGCCACCGGTCTTCCAGTCTCGGAACTGGAATTGCCGGGTTACCCGTTGGGCGATTCACAGCCGGATCTGTGGCGTGAGCCGCCGCGACCTCCACGCGAGGCGCGGCTGCGGGTGAGTTCGGACCCGTCCGTCGCGAGGGAGCTGCGGCTCCTCCTGCGCCGTCTTCTGGCCAGCTGGCGAATTGACGAGCGCGTGTCGGGCGACGATGTGGAGCTGTTGGCCACGGAGGTTACGGCCAATGCAATTCGCCACGCCGGGACTTCCGCGACAGCCATTGTCCGGTTCCTGGGGTCCCGCCTCCGTGTCGAAGTGGGCGACGGCTCTCCCGAAATGCCCGTGAAGGGCCAAGCCTCGCTAGAGGCCGAGGGCGGACGCGGCGTCCCTCTTGTCGATGCGCTCTCCGACAGTTGGGGAGTCATCCCGACGAGGACCGGCAAGCGAGTTTGGTTCGAGGTGCCAGTCCGGCACTGACGAAGTGGGGGCGGCCTCCTTCGCTAGGCCTCGCCGTTGCCGTTGGACCAGCGCAATATCGCGCCTACCGCTCCTTCCAGGACGCTCGCGGATGGGACGACGCGAATTCTCGCCGAGGTGCCTACTGCAGCCCGCGTGAGAGCATCCGTGAGGCGGGCTTCCACGGGAGCGTCTACGCCCATCTCTTTGAGCGGCCCGGGCTCGAGCGACAGGTAGTGCGCCTCCGGTCCAATCCAAGCAGTCCGGTTGTCGTCGGGATCGTCGTGGATGAGCAACGCCTCCACCTGGCCCGCACACAACGCGTCGATCACTGCGGACGGGCCATTCGCCGCACGGTCACGCTGGCCGATCTCCTCGCGGAACTTGCCGATCAGGTCGGCCGTGTCATGCGCCACCGCCGTGGCAACCAACTTGACGGCCTCTTTGGCAATAGCGTCGACCGAACCGTCCGGCGATCGGCTTCCGTCGACCTCGTGAACGATGTCGTTCACCTGGTGGGGAAGGGCCTCCCGCATCAGCTGTAGCGCCCGTACATCGCCGGCCGCGACGATCACGCGGGACGACACCGATTCAGCCAGTCGAGCCAGTCGGTCGGCCACATCCTTGGCGTTTGCTTCCCACGTGTTCTCGGCACGCTGCTGGAAGCGCCGTTGTGACCACCCGCCTGGGGCGACTTTGCGCACCGGGTCTTCGTCGCCTTCGACTTCCAACTGGAAATCGGGAACCCCGAAAGCCTCGAACACGACGAGGTCTGCTCCTAGCCGGTCGATGAGGACAACTACATGCGGCGGGCTCGACTGCCGCCATTCGATCAGCGGCACGAGGGAGGGCAACTCCGCCCACCGCCCGACGTCGCGGTGCGGCGGGTCCGGGTGGCTGCTCTGGTGGAGGATCTCACCGGACGAGGACACGAACACGCTGAGGCAGCGTCCCTTCGTGTGGGCCTCACGCAACAGGGGTTCCACGGCGTCCAACGCCTCCCCGGTAGCGCCCGTCGCTTCGAGCTCCTGGCGCAGCGACCGCCAACGCTGCTTGGTGTGTTGAGCCGCATTCTCGAGTGGTTCGGTCGTGAGATACACGCTCAGCACGGGCCCGTCGTGGGCGAACACTTCTGCGAGATCCGAGCAATCGAGAGCTACCCGTGGAGTTACACCGGAGGATTCCATGTCCCCTACTTACCCCATCGAGGGGAGAATCCGACCCGTGATCTCGAAGAGGCCCGTCGGCGCCGATGGAACTGGTCTTACGGTGGTTGTCAATCCGTCTGCTGGACCGGCGCTTGGGCGGGCTCCGACGGACGTCTTACGGGATGAGCTGCCCGGGGCGATAGTGGTCGAGCTCGACGAGGCGTCAAGTCTCGATGACGAGTTGGCCAAGGCAGCCGAGGTCGGAGCCACCGCGCTGGGCGTGGCGGGCGGCGACGGTTCCGTGAATGCCGCCGCTGCAGTAGCCATGACTCGGGATCTACCGCTCCTGATCGTCCCGACGGGAACTTTGAACCACTTGGCACGCGACCTAGGTATCTATGGGGTGGAGGAAGCAGTCAGCGCCGTAAGAGCCGGAACCGTGCAAGGAATTGATGTCGGCAGGATCGACGGTCGGCCGTTTCTCAACACTGCCAGCATCGGCAGCTACGTCGAACTGGTAGACCGGCGAGAGCGGCTGGAGAGCCGCATCGGCAAATGGCCGGCGTTCGTCGTCGCCTTCGTGGCGTTGTTGTTCCATGCCGAGCCGGAGGCGGTCGAAATCGACGGCCTCGAACACCGCGTATGGGTCGCCTTCTTCGGCAACTGTCTCTACAATCCAAAGGGAATCGCGCCCAGAGCACGCGTCAACCTCGATGACGGGCTCCTTGACGTGCGAATTCTCGAAGCCCGCCACGGGTGGGAGCGAATTCGGTTGCTGGCCGCAGGAGTTCTCGGGCGGACCGAGCACGCTCGTGGATTCGAACAGCGGAGCGCCCGCCAGATCAGGATCAGAGCCTCTGCCGACTGCATCCGCCTCGCCCGCGATGGCGAGACATTCGACGGCTCAAGGGCCTTCGAGGTCAAAAAGTCCCCGAAGGCCCTCAATGTGCTCGTGCCGCCTGATACTGCTTGAGGGCTACTTGACCTCGCCGCGCCAGGCGCCGGTTTCGACACCTCTCGACTCGATGAAATCCTTGAAGCGCTTGAGATCTCCCGACGCCTTGGACTTCAGGATCCCGAGCTTGTCGCCTGCCTGCTCGGCGAAGCCCTCAGGGTCCATCTCGAGCTGGAGCATGACCTTCGTCTTGTTGTCGCCGAGGCGGTGGAACGTCACTACTCCCGCATTCTTCGCACCCTCGGTGGAGCACCAGGCCACCCGCTCGTCTGGGATCTGCTCTGTGATCTCGGCATCCCATTCCCGCTTGACACCGAAGATCTCGGCCACCCAGTGGAGGTGAGTGTCGCCCTGTTGGGTCACGGACTCCACTCCGTCCATGAACTCGGGAAACTCCTCGAACTGGGTCCACTGGTTGTAAGCGGTCCGGACGGGGACGCCAACCTCTACCGACTCTTCGATCGCGCTCATCGCTTCTCCTCCTCGTAGTGATGCGTGTCGCGCGTCCATACCCGCCGAGGCCCGGTACTACCCCTGGCGGGGGCGGCCTCAGCCCTTGTCGACCGGTTTGCCCGCCTCGGTCCAAGCGGTGATGCCGCCCTCGAGGTGGGCGACATTCTCGTAGCCCATTTCCTTCAGCGTCTGGGCTCCCAGCGCAGATCGGCCGCCCGAGGCGCAGTGCAGGATCGTACGGCGCCCGGGGTCGAAACCTTCGACGTGATACGGGTGAGTGGGGTCGGCCCGGAACTCGAGGAGGCCACGGCTTACGTGGATCGCTCCCGGAATCATGCCCGTCGCTTTGATCTCCTCGGAGTCGCGCAGGTCTACGACCAACGCCCCCGCTTCCAGCTCCTTCGCGACCTGGTCGGGGTCCAGATTCTCGATGTTCGACTTGGCCTCGGCCACCATGTCTGCTGCCTTCTTCTTCATGACCGAAGGTCTAGCAGCCGAGCAGTTCGGCCGCGTCTGGAGTGGTCTCGACGACCGAGACGCTAGGGAGGGGCTGTGGCAGCGGTCGTCCGTTGCTGACCCAGATCGAGCGCATGCCGACCCGAGCCGCCCCTTCGACGTCCCTGGTCCAGGAGTCCCCGATCATCACCGCGTCCGGGGCGACCGCTCCGATGCCGCTGAGCACCAGGGCGAAGGCGTGGGGATCGGGCTTGCCCACGCCCGATTCGCCAGAGATCACGACTGAATCGAACAGGTCTGCGGCTCCGAGCTGCGAGAGCTTCAAGCGCTGGATGTCGGGTGGCCCGTTGGTCAGTAAGCCGATGCGGCGTCCAGCGTCGCGGAGCCCGCGCAACAGCTCAACGGCGCCCGGGATGACGGGATGTCCCGAGCGCTGGGAGCGGATGTAGGCGTCGGCCGCGTCCGGCGCGGCGGATATGTCGGCACCGCAGCGCTCGAGGGCCTGCTCCCAGACGGCTAACCGGTAGGACCGAACCCACACGGCGACGTCATCGAGGCGAGGGTGGCCGCCCTCGAAGCTCGCCCACATCGCCTCCCAGGAGGCGATGCCCAACTCGCGGCCCATCGCGAGATGCGGTGACTGCCGCCAAAGCTGCCTGGCCGTCTCCCGGGCGGCGTCGCCCAGCACCGCGGGATCGACCCCTGATACGACCTCAGCAGCCGCACGAAAGGCGGCCATGGCGGTTGCTTCCTCGACGATCAGGGTGTCGTCCAAGTCGAATATGACTGCCCGAGGGACAGGAATCAGGCTCTGGATCTCGTGCGACCGGCGCCCGGCCTCGGTCATCGAGGGATCTTGGTGAACTTGTACTCGTTGAGGTTCGGCATGCCCTCGACCGTGCGGAGTACCCCTTCGATCGCCTGCGCCGACGCTTGGGGATCGGGGCCGGCGCGATCCATGAGGCGCACGAAGACGGCGCGGTCGCCGATGACGAAGGTAGGCACACCGAACATCTGGTGCTCCTCGACCGCGCCCATGTGCTCGTCGCGGATCTTTGCGACCGACTCGTCGAACTTGTCGACGACGCCATCGGCATCGAGGCCCTGGTCGCCCAACACGGCCCGGACCACCGATTCGGCGCGAATGTCGCGAGCCTCATCGTGACGGGCGGAGAACATCGCCTTGTGAAAGGCGGCAAACCGGTCGGGGTGATGGTCGCGCACGGTGACCCCTGCGGCCAACCCCAGAAGCGACGGACGATATTCGGTCTGATCGAAGATCTCCGGCTCGCCGTCGGCGACATGGGCCTGGTCGAGCGCGAAGGGGCTGAAGCTGACATTCCAGTCCGCGCCGGCTTCGAGGCCGGCGAGAACGTGTTCGTGGGCATTACGGGCGAACGGGCAGCGATAGTCCCATGACAGGGTGAAGGAAGTAGTCATAACGGGCTCAACACCTCCGACTCCTCGATTGCTTCCAACGGAGCCACATGTCGAGCGACCCGTCCCAGCACCATGCCCAGAGCCGCCCCGGCTGCGACGTCCGAGGCGTGATGGATCTTCACGTACACCCGACTCACGGCTATCACGGTGGCCAGCCCGTAGTACAGGGGCGCGACTTTCTCGTCGCCATCGGACAGAAGCGCCGCGGCCATGAAGCCAGATGTGGCGTGCCCGCTCGGGAAACTCGAGGTCAGCGGCCGGCGAAGGGCGTAAGGGCGAGGTCCGTCGTAGACCGGGCGTGTCCGGCGGAAGAGCGACTTGACGCCCAGGTTGACCAGGCCGGACTCCAACCCCAGAGCGATACCGACCCGCGCCGCGGCGCGGTAGTAGAAGACGTTGCACGAGCGCTCCACCGCGCGGACGAGGTCGGTGGTGCCGTGGACTCCGTCGCACCGCCCGCCGACCTGGGCCTCCTTCGCCGTCAGCCGCCCGGTGCACACGGTCGTCCAGCCGACCGGCAGCGCGCCCTCGGCCGCGTCGTCGTGGA
>JAHWKP010000009.1 GCA_019347775.1 Actinomycetota bacterium
TGCTCGGCCTAGACGCCGTGCCGGTCTGGCAGGCCTTCCTGTCGCTCGGGATCTCGGTCGCCTCAATACCCCTTGTGGTCTGGGGCGCCGCCTCGGTGTACTCGGCAGCCGTCGTCCGCACCGGCCAGAAGACCCGCTGGTCAGAGGTCCTGCGCCCCTGGCGCCTAAAGCGCACCCCCGCCTAGGCGCCGCCCGCCCCAAACCCCCGAGCAATAGGCGCCAAATCTGGGGCTTATTGCCTGCACCTCTCGTACAACGGTGTTGACCGGTGGGGGGAAGTGGTTTATGGTGGCACGCAGTGGCGCGGTGGGGAGGGGCCCCAGGCGTCAGAGGGAGCCATGGTGGCGGATGTCGATCTGGGAGCAGGGCGGAGCGCGGTGGAGTTCACCGGCGATTACCGCCACTCGGTCGACCCCAAGGGCCGGCTGGTTCTGCCCGCCAAGCACCGTGACCGCCTCCAACTGGGCGGCTTCCTCACCAAATTCGCGGGCGGCTGTCTGGCCGTCTTCACTGCGGCCGAATACGAGGTCGTGGTGAACCGCCTCCGCGAGCAGGCCCGCAATGGCGAGCTCGGCATCGAGACCATCCGCCAGGTCGCGGCCTCGACCATCGACGTCAAGCCCGACGCCCAGGGCCGGGTGCTCATACCCGAGCCGCTGCGGACCTGGGCCGGCATCGACACCGACGTGGTGGTCGCCGGGATGTTCAATCACATCGAGATATGGCCGGTGACCAAGTGGGAGGACCGCCAGGACCAGGACCAGGTCGTCGCCGGCGAGGACGCTCTGGCGAGGGCGGCCTTCTGACATGGCTCTTCTCGACTTCGCGAAACGGGAGCCGCGGCGCATGCGCCGTTCTCCGATCATCCAGACCCGTAGAGAAGGGGGAGTTAAATTCCAACACTCCCACTCCGCCCACTTCTCCTTCTCATTCGGGCCTGGTTCAACGCATCGTCCGGGGTACCTACCCCTCTCCGGACAGTGTCAGATCGGGGAGCGGCGGATGAGCCGCGTGTCCAAGCACCAGCCGGTGATGGTGGATGAGGTGGTCTCGCTCCTCGCCGCCACGCCTGTTCTCCCCGAAACAGGAAGAGCGGTGCTCGTGGACGCCACCGTCGGAGGAGGCGGCCATTCCGCCGCCCTACTGACGGCTCATCCCCATCTAGACCTCGTCGGCCTCGACCGTGACGCCGACGCCATGGAACGCTCCTCCGAGACCCTGGCCCGCTTCATCGACTCCGGCCGGGCCCGGCTCCAGCACGCCCGTTTCGACCGCATCCGTGAAGTAGCTCCGGGGCCGCTCTCCGCCGTCCTCTTCGATCTCGGAGTCAGCTCGGAGCAGCTCGACACGCCCGAACGCGGTTTCAGCCTCCGCTCCGAAGGACCCCTCGACATGCGCATGGACCGAGGCCAGCTCCTGACCGCGGCCGACATCGTCAACCAGGCCGAAGCCGATGACCTCGCCGACATGTTCCGCGACAGCGGCGAAAGCCGCGCCGCCGACCGAATTGCCCGGGCCATCGTGAACGCCCGCCCGCTGCGCACCACCAGCGAGCTGGCCGACGTGGTGGCCCGGGCTGTCCCGCAGGGACGTGGCCGCCGCCGCGGCCACCCCGCCACCCGCGTCTTCCAGGCATTGAGGATCGCCACCAACGACGAGATGGATGTCCTGCGCACCGCCATCACGGAGGCCATCGACGCCCTCGTTCCCGGCGGCCGCTGCGTCGTTCTCTCGTACCACTCCGGCGAGGACCGCCTGGTGAAGCGCCTGTTCCTCGAGGCCTCCACCGGAGGCTGCACCTGCCCGCCGACACTGCCGTGTGTCTGCGGTGCGGTGCCAAAGGTCCGACTCCTGACCCGCGGAGCGCGCATGCCCTCCGCCGCGGAAGTCGACCGGAATCCCAGAGCTTCAGCGGCCCGACTTCGGGTCGTCGAGAAGCTTCCCGACACGACCTGAGAGGGGGAGTCAGATGGCAGTAGTCGCCTTCCCACTTCCAGTCCGGACTCCGGCTCCGAGGCGCCAACCGACCGCGCCCGAGCGCAACCGCGAGGCCGTCAAGCTCGTCCGCCCGGCGCGCACACGTGCACTTCCCCGTGCCGGGCGGGCAACTTCCACCGTCCGCCGCCGCGCCGCCTGGGGCTTGGTCTCTCTTATCGCGGCAGTGGCTCTCGCCGTCTCCGCCTGTCAGGTTCTGATCGCGCAATCGCAGTTCGAGCTGGCCCGGCTGCAGTCCGACGCGGCCACCGCCGAGGACCGTTACGACCGACTTCGCCTGCAAGTAGCCGAGCTCGAGTCGCCCGGCCGGATCATGGCGACCGCTCAAGAGCGGCTCGGCATGGTGCCTCCTCCTGGAGTCACCTACCTCACGCCGGTCCCCTCGGAATCGGCCACCCCTACCGTCGCGCCCGCCCGCCCGTCGGACGAAGCCGTGGCCGACGACTGGTCTCGCATCAAGCCGATTCTCGCCACCCGCCCGTAGATGCGCGACCAGCCCCGCCGCTCGCCGCGCCGGGAGCGCTCCGTGAGTTCGAGACGCAGGACGCCACGTAGGCCGAACCGCTCTGAAAGACCGGACGACGGCATGCGCCTGCGCCTCGGCGCGATGGTCATGGCCCTGGCCATGGGCTTCGGCCTGCTCACCTTGCGCGTCGGCCAGGTCCAGGTCCTGTCAGCCGACCGACTGGAAGCCCTCGGCGAGGACCAGCGCGTGCGCACCCTCGAACTTCCCGCCGAGCGGGGCTCGATCTTCGACCGCAACGGAAGGGAGCTCGCCCTCTCCCTGCGACAGCAGACCGTCTGGGCCAACCCCCGGGTCATCTCAGATCCCTTCGGCATGGCCAAGACCCTCGCTCCCGTGATCGGCGTCGACGAGGACAAACTCGTGGAGCGGCTCAGCCGCGACGCCGCCTTCGTCTATCTCGCCCGCAAAGTCGATGACCGCGTCGCCGAGCAGGTCAAGAATCTCAAGCTTCCGGGTATCGACCTGCTCCCCGAACCCGAGCGCTTCCTGCCGGCCGGAACCCTCGCCTCGAGCGTCATCGGCCAGGTCGGTATCGACAACGAGGGCCTATCCGGTCTCGAGTCGCAGTTCAACTCCCGGCTCGCAGGCGAGCCAGGGACCCTCGTATCCGAGAGGGACCCCCGCGGACGGCCCATTCCCGGCGGCGAGCGCGCCTTCCGTCCATCCGAGGCCGGCACCGACCTGGTGCTCACCTTGGACCGCTCCTTGCAACATCAAACGGAGAAGGCGTTGGCCTCGCAGATCCTCTCGTCGAACGCGGACGGTGGCACTGCCATCGTCATGGAAGTCGGCACCGGCGAGGTACTCGCCCTCGCCAACCTGGCCCGCGCCGGAGCGGACGCCCCTGACGGCGCTCCGCCCGTCGGTCCCGCCCGAGCCAACCGCGCCGTGACGACGGTGCATGAGCCGGGATCGGTCAACAAGATGATCACGGTCGCTGCAGCCCTGGAAGAGGGCCTCGTATCGCCGTCGACCGAACTCCTGGTCCCCGACCGCCTGCTCGTGGCGGACCATGTGTTCAGCGACCACGATCCCCATCCGACAACCAACTGGTCGGTCACCGAGATCATGGCGCAGTCCTCCAACATCGGCGCCATCAAGCTGGGCCAGCAGCTCGGCAAGGAGCGCCTCGACTCGTACCTCCGACAGTTCGGCTTCGGCGCGCCGACGGGTCTCGACTTCCCAGGGGAATCCGCCGGCCTCTTGCTGGAACCCGACAACTACTCAGGAACCAGCCTCGCCACCATCTCCCTGGGCCAAGGCATCGCGGTCACCGCCATGCAGATGCTCACTGCGTACAACACCGTCGCCAACGGTGGCGAGTACGTCGCTCCGAAGCTCGTGCGGGCCACCGTCGAGCCCGACGGAGCGATCAACCCGACGCCCGACTCCGCTCGGCGGCGGGTGGTGTCGCCCCGCGTGGCCGAGCAGGTCTCCGCCATGCTGGTCGAGGTTGTGCAGCGCGGCACCGGCGAACTCGCCGCGGTGGAGGGCTACACGGTGGCCGGAAAGACCGGCACGGCCCGCAAGCCCCGCGACGGCGCCCGCGGATACGAAGCCGGTGCCTATGTGGCCAGCTTCGCCGGTTTCGTGCCGGCCGAATCTCCCGGTCTGACCGCCATCGTCCTCCTCGACGAGCCCAAGCCCATCTACGGTGGAGTCGTGGCTGCTCCCGTGTTCGCCGAGGTCGTTCGCTACGCCCTGCGGCTCTTCCGCATTCCGCCGCCCGCGACCGCGACCTAGCCCGTGCGGCTCGACCGCCTGGCCCGTCAGATCGTCGGCGCTGAGCTGACCGGCGAGCCCTCCGCCGACGTGACCGCCGTGGTCCACGACGTACGCGACGTAAGCCCAGGTGCTCTGTTCTGCTGCGTGCGCGGCTCCCGCGTCGATGGCCATGACCTCGCCGCGGAGGCCGTGTCTTTCGGAGCGAGCGCCCTCGTCGTCGAGCGGCCGGTCGCCTCCGACGTCCCGCAGATCCGGGTGTCCAACACCCGGGCCGCGATGGGCCCGATCGCAGCCGAGCTCGCCGGGCACCCGTCACGGAACCTCAAGGTCTGCGGCGTGACGGGCACCAACGGCAAGACGACAACGGTCGCGCTACTAGAACCCATCCTCGAGGCGGCGGGGATGTCGACGATCACCATCGGCAGTCTCACGCCCCACGAGCCCGGACGCCCTCCCAATACCCCGGAGGCACCGGAGCTGCAGTCGACGCTGGCCGCCGCCCTCGAAGCCGGTACCTCGGCGGTCGCCATGGAGGTCTCCTCGATCGGCATCGCACAGCACCGCGTCGACGGCATGTGGTTCTCCGTCGGCGTCTTCACCAACCTCACCCAGGATCACCTCGAGTTCCACGGCGACATGGAGTCGTACTTCGCCGCAAAACGCGCCCTGTTTACTGAGGATCGCGTCGGCGCGGCGGTAGTCAACCTCGACGATCCGTACGGCCGGCGGCTACTGGACGAACTCAAGGGCTCGTCGTTCCCGGTACACACCTACTCCGTCGAGGACGGGCGTATTCCCTTGCAGTTGCCGGGCGAACACAACCAGTCCAACGCCCGAGCCGCCCTGGCCGCGGCCGAGGTTCTGGGCGTCGACCGCTCGGTCGCCATCGAAGCTCTCGCTCAAGTCGAAAGGGTCCCGGGCCGCATGGAAAAGGTCGAGATGGGACAGGCCTTCATCGCCTTGGTCGACTACGCCCACACCCCCGACGCGCTCGCGAAGTCGCTGGAGGCGGCGCGCGAGATCGCCGGCGACGCCAAAGTGACCGTCGTGTTCGGGTGTGGGGGAGATCGCGACCACGCCAAGCGCCCGATAATGGGAGACGTCGCGACCCGCCTGGCCGACCGAGCCGTGCTCACATCGGACAACCCCCGCTCCGAGGATCCCGCACGGATAATCGATGAGGTGCGCGAGGGCGCCAAGTCAGACGTTTTGTTGGTCGAAGTCGATCGACGCAAGGCGATCCGAGAGGCGGTCGCGCTGGCCGCGCCAGGCGACGTCGTATTAGTCGCCGGAAAGGGCCACGAGTCCGGGCAGGAGATCGCCGGAGAGGTGATTCCCTTCGACGACAGACAAGAGCTCGCCACTGCCATCGCCGAGAGACAACGGAGCGAACAAACGTGATTGCCGTCATGCTGGCCGGTGGTATCTCGATGGTGCTCGCCCTCGTCGGCACTCCCGCGTTCATCAGGTGGCAACACGCCCAGGGCATCGGTCAGCCCATTCGAGACGACGGCCCGAGCGGTCACCACACCAAGGTCGGTACTCCGACGATGGGTGGCCTCGTGCTCGTGGTCGCCGCGGTCATCGGCTATTTCGTTTCGCACCTAAGGCCGGGTGCCGTCTTCAGTCGCGCCGGCCTCTTGATCATCGCCGCGGTCGCCATCGCCGCCGCCATAGGGCTGGTCGACGACTGGCTCAAGGTGCACTACCAGAACAGCCTTGGCCTTGACGCCCGCATCAAGTTCGGTTTGCTGGTCGTAGTAGCGATCGCCTTTGCCCTGTCCGTGCAGGTTTGGGCAAGCGCCCGCACGGAATTGGCTTTCACCCGCTACGACTCCATCGGTTTGGACCTCGGCCAGGCGGGCTGGATCGCTCTGGCCGTGCTGATGATCGTGGCCACGACCAACGCAGTCAACTTCACCGACGGGCTCGACGGGCTCGCGGCCGGCAGCTCGGCCTTTTCTTTCGGCGCGCTAGTGATCGTCGGCTTCTGGCAGTTCCGAAACCCGGAGGTCTACGCCGTGCCCCAGGCGCTGGACCTGGCCCTCACGGCGGCCGCCTTCACCGGAGCCTCGATCGGCTTTCTGTGGTGGAACGCGGCGCCCGCCCGCATCTTCATGGGCGATACCGGATCTCTCGGCATCGGGGCGGGCCTGGCCGGTTTGGCGCTGGTGATGAACGTCCACCTCTTGCTCCCGGTGCTCGGGGGCTTGTTCGTTCTCGAGGTCCTCTCGGTCGTCGTACAGGTGGCGAGCTTCAAGATCTTCCGACGGCGCATGTTCCGGATGGCGCCCATCCATCACCACTTCGAACTGCTGGATTGGCCACAGACGACGGTCGTCGTCCGCTTCTGGATCCTCGCGGGGCTGTGCACGGCTCTCGCCCTCGGCGTCTTCTATGCCGACTTCATCAATCTCGGCGGAATCGAATGACGACTAAGGGCAGAGCTGTCGTGGTGGGGTCGGGCATCACCGGTGTCGCGGTTCGGAAGCACTTGGAAGAGCTGGGTTACGCCGTTGATGTGATCGACGATTCCGCCGGCCCCGTTCCCGCTGCCGAAGTCGAAGAGATCCTCACAGGAGCGCAACTGCTCTACCCGAGCGCGGGTGTGATGCCCACTCACCCGGCCTGGGCTGCGGCGCAGCGGCACGACATTCCCATCGTCGGCGAGCTCGATCTCGCCCAGCAAGTGTCAGATCTACCGATCGTGGCGGTGACCGCGAGCAACGGCAAGACCACCATCACCACCCTCGTCGATTCCATGCTGCGAGCCTCCGGCCTGAAGTCGGTGGCCGCCGGCAACATCGGATATCCGCTGATCGAAGCCGTCAAGACCGACGCGGCCATCGTCGTGGCCGAGGTGTCGTCGTTCCAACTCCACGCCTGTCGCTCCTTTCGCCCCCCAGTTGCGCTGTGGGCGAACGCCTCACCGAACCACCTCGACTGGCACGGGACCTTCGATGACTACGTCGCCGCCAAAGCGCGTATCTGGACCAACCAGACGTCGGACGACTACGCGATAGCGAACATCGCTGACCCGGTAGTCATGAAGCTCGCATCGGAGACCCGCGGACAACTGGTTACCTTCGGCCCCGGCGGCGACTTCCGGCAAGAGGACGGCGCTCTGGTCATGTCCAGCGCCGGCATCCCGTCGCGGAGGGTCATCGGCGTCGACGACCTGCCGCGTTCGCTTCCTCACGACATCGACAACGCCCTGGCCGCTCTAGCGACCGCCCACTGCGCGGGTGCCGACCTGGAAGCGTCGGCCCAGGCGCTACGGGACTTCGGCGGCCTCCCACATCGCGTCGAGCTGGTCGGCGAGGCTGGAGGAGTGCGGTGGTTCAACGACTCGAAGGCCACGACGCCAGAGTCGGTGGTGGCCGCGCTGAGCGGTTTCGACTCGGTCGTGTTGATCGCGGGCGGCCGTAACAAGGGAGTCGACCTGTCGATTCTCGGGCGAGCCGCCGACCGCGTCCGGGCGGTGGTTGCCATCGGCGAGGCGGTTGCCGAGATCGACGCTGCCTTCTCGCCGGGAACCGCGGTCGCCAAAGCAGAGTCGATGGACGATGCCGTCACCCGGGCAGCGTGCCTCGCCCGTTCGGGCGACGTCGTGATCCTTTCTCCCGGGTGCGCCTCCTACGACTGGTACGGCTCGTACGTCGAGCGAGGAGCGGACTTCACTCGCGCCGTCCACGAGGTGCTGGCTCGGACACCCGCCTCGGAGAAAGGCCCTGACGGGGCGAGCTGATGAGCACGACCACCCGCCCCTCCCAGCGCACCCGATCGGCGGCGCATCCGTCCCTGGCTCCGGCGGCGTGCAGGTCCCTCGCCCCCCCGATAACAGTGCTCGTGGGGATTCTCTGCGGCGTCGGCTTGCTCATGGTCCTGTCGAGCTCCTCGGTGCAGGCGCTGCGCGAATCGGGCTCGTCGTGGCTCTACTTCCAGCGCCAGGCGATGTGGCTGTCTCTGGGCGGACTTGCGCTCCTGGTGGCGCTGCGGGCACCGCTGCGTCTGTGGCGACGACTGGCCGGGCCGTTGCTCGCGATCAGCTTGACGCTCCTCGTCCTCGTCCTCGTGCCCGGTATCGGCATAGATGTGAATGGATCGACCAGGTGGATCGACGTGGGCCCCCTGCGCGTGCAGCCTTCGGAGCTCGCCAAGGTCGCCCTGCTGCTCTTCGGCGCCGACCTGCTGGCCCGGCGCGCCTCTCGCATCGAGGACCCGCGGGCCGGTCTGGTCCCCGTGTGCATGGTCCTGGGTGCCTTCACGTTGCTCGTCATGCTCCAGCCCGACATGGGAACGACGATCGTGCTCGTACTCATCGGCGCGTCGCTGCTGCTGCTTTCGGGAGTGCCGGTACGTCGCCTCGCCCCGTTGGCGATGTTCGGCCTGGCAGTTGGTGCGATTCTCGCCGTCTCCGAGCCCTATCGCCGTGCGCGCGTGGTGTCGTTCTTCGACCCGTGGGCCGATGCGAGCAACACCGGGTACCAGGTGGTTCAGTCCCTCGTCGGCATGGGATCCGGTCAGCTCACCGGAGTCGGACTCGGCGCCAGCCGGGCCAAGTGGGGGTTTCTTCCGAACGCCCACACTGACTTCATCTTCGCGATCATCGGCGAGGAGCTCGGACTCTTGGGGAGCCTGTCGATCATCGGCCTCTTCGTGGGCCTCGCGGTTCTCGGCGCCCGGGTAGCCATCCACGCTCAGGACCGCTTCGGAGCTCTGGTTGCCGGTGGCGCCACCGCATGGATTGCCGGTCAGGCGCTCGTCAACATGGGTGCCGTGGTCGGACTGGTCCCGGTTACCGGTGTCCCGCTTCCCTTCGTCTCCGCCGGCGGCTCAGCCCTCGTCGCCAACCTCTTCGCCGCGGGGCTGCTCCTGCGGGTGGCCACCCGACCGCAGGCTGGGTCCCCCAAGCGCTCGGCCGGCCGAGCCGCCGAGGCGTGACCTGGGCGCTCATCGCTGGCGGAGGTACGGCCGGCCATGTCGTTCCTGCCCTTGCCGTGGCGAAAGCTCTAGTGGCGCGCGCACACCGCCCAGATGAGATCCACTTCGTGGGCGCCCGGCGAGGGATGGAAGCCGAGCTCGTGCCGGCGGCAGGCTTCGGGATCACCCTTCTGCCGGGAAGAGGTATCAACGAGCGGAAACTGACGCTGGCCAACGTCCTCGCCGCCGGAGCTTTAGCGGGTGCGGGCGCGGCGGGCGTGGGAGTAGTCGCCCGTCATCGCCCGGCGGTTGTGTTGTGCGTCGGCGGCTACGCGTCACTCGCTCCCGGAATAGCGGCAGGCATATTGCGCCGGCCTCTCGTCCTGCACGAGCAGAACGCCGTGCCGAGCGCGGCGAACAAGGTCAATTCCCGGTTCGCCCGCGCCTGCGCGGTGAGTCTGCCGGGGACACCACTGGCCCGCCCGGTTCTGACTGGAAATCCGGTGAGCGCGGAGTTCGCCTCGCTCGATCGCACCCCCGCCGCGAAGAGGGCAGCACGGGCGCGCCTTGGACTGGATCCGGACAAGACGCTCATCGCTGCGTGGGGCGGATCGCTCGGTTCGAGGCGGATCAACGAGGCGGTGGGCGGGCTGGTGGCGGCGTGGAGTGATCGGGCCGAGCTGGTCGTCCACCACGTGGTGGGAAGGCGCGATTTCCCAGGTTGGCGGAGTCCGGCTGCGGGACGGATCACATATCGGGCCGTCGAGTACGAAAGCGCGATGGCCGACCTGCTCGTGGCGGCCGATGTGGGCGTATCGAGAGCGGGGGCCACGACGGTGGCCGAGCTCGCGATGGCCGGTTTGCCGGCGATACTCGTCCCGCTTCCGATTGCCACCGAGGACCACCAGAGCGCCAATGCCCGGGTCCTGGTCGATGCCGGCGGGGCGCTCACCGTGCAGGACCGTGACCTTGACACGACTTCTCTGGCCGCGTTACTCGAGCCGCTCATCGCCGATCCCGAACGTCGCTCCCGGATGAGCAAGGCGATGTCCACTCTCGGGAGGCCGGATGCGGCCGAGCGGGTTGCCGAGCTGATGGAGACTCACGCACGGTGATGTCCGCCGACCTGGCCGTGGAAGCCGCCGAGGTATCACGGGAGCGGCGGCGCTTCCACGTGGTCGGGATCGGCGGTGCCGGCATGAGCGCGATAGCCACTGCGCTGGTCGGTCTAGGTCATCAGGTCACCGGCAGCGATCTCAAGGAGTCGCCGGTAGTCGAGCGGGCCCGAGCGCTGGGGATCCGAGTCTTCATAGGGCACGACCCGTCGCATTTGGGTGACGCCGAGGCAGTGGCGCTGTCGACCGCGATCCCCGCTTCGAACCCGGAGCTCGAGGAAGCTCAGAGAAAGGGCCTGCAGATTTTCAGCCGGGCCCAGGTGCTCGCCGGGATCTGCGCTACGAAGCGGACGATCGCCGTCGCCGGCTCACACGGCAAGACCACGACTTCGTCGATGCTTGCGCTCATCCTGCGCCAGGCCGGCTGGAAGCCGTCGTTCATCATCGGCGGCGACCTCAACGAGGTGGGATCGGGAGCCGTGTGGGAGGACGGCGACTGGTTGGTTGTCGAGGCCGACGAGAGTGACGGCACTTTCCTGCA
This sequence comes from Actinomycetota bacterium, assembly GCA_019347775.1. GTDB lineage: Bacteria > Actinomycetota > Acidimicrobiia > Acidimicrobiales > JAHWKP01 > JAHWKP01. Next base: position 10,826 of record JAHWKP010000009.1, read on the forward strand.
GCTCCCCCGCGAAGCGGGGATCCTCACGAGCGTGGAGCCCGACCATCTGGAGTACTGGGGCGGAGAGGAGCAGCTGGTCGAGGGCTTCCGGGGCTTTCTCGCGGGCGTGACCGGACCGAAAGTTGTCTGCATCGACGACGAGGGGGCGGCCGCTCTTGCGGCCGAACTGGGGGCGACGACCTACGGGACCCAGCCTTCGGCGGATCTGGTTGTCGCCGGCCTACAGCTGCGGGGCACGGATAGCGAGTTCCAGGCCACGTTCCGCGGAGGCGAGGTCATGACGGTGAGCCTGCCGGTACCCGGACTGCACAACGCGATGAACTCCGCGGGAGCCATGGCTCTCGCCCTGGAACTCGGCGTCGAACCCGCCCAGGCGGTCGCCGCCATGAGACGGTTCGGCGGCGTGGCCCGGCGCATGGAGTTCCGCGGCGAGCAGGATGGCGTCACGTTCGTGGACGACTACGCACACCTGCCGGGCGAAGTCGAGTCCGCCATTGCCGCTGCTCGGGCCGGGGAGTGGGACCGCGTCGTGGTCGTGTTCCAGCCTCATCGCTACTCGCGCACAGCATCGCTGGCTCCGGCATTCGCGCGCTCTTTCGACGAAGCCGACGTAGTCGTCGTGACCGACATCTACTCCGCCGGCGAGGCGCCCCGCCCAGGCGTATCCGGGAAGCTCGTGGTCGATGCCGTAGCCGCCGGCGCAGGAGGTCCGTCCCGAGGTCGGGGGGGACGCCAACCAAAGATCGTTTGGCTCCCGTCCCACCTCGATGTCCTCGACTGGCTGAAATCCAATCTCCGCCCCGGTGATCTGTGCCTGACGCTGGGCGCCGGAGATGTCACCACCCTGGCCGGCGAGTTCGTCTGAGGTGGAGCCCGGAAAGGCCCTGACTTCGGCCGCAGAGATTCTGGGGGCCCGGGTCCAGGTGAACAGCCCCTTAGGCCGAAGGACCACCTACCGGGTCGGCGGGCCGGCCGCGCTGGGGATGGAGTTGAGCACCGCCGAGGATCTGGCACTGCTCTGCGACGCCGTGTCCGCGAGCCAGATCGATGTGCTCGTCGTCGGCAAGGGATCGAACCTGTTGGTGGCCGAATCGGGTTTCATGGGTCTGGCTGTGTTCGTCGACCCGGCTGGAGTCTGGGGCGAGATCGAGGTTCTCGACGACGAGGTCAGGGCGGGCGCAGCAGTCAGCTTGCCGGTGCTGGCCCGACGCACCGCATCGGCCGGTCGGGCCGGCCTGGAATGGGCGGTGGGCGTTCCCGGTTCCGTCGGGGGCGCAGTGAGGATGAACGCCGGAGGGCACGGCTCCGACGTGGCGGCCCACCTCGTGAGCGCTGAGGTCGTGGACCTGAGCACTGGCGCCAGGTCAGCCAGAAGCGCCGGCGACCTCGAGCTCGGCTACCGGCACTCGAACCTCCGGGGACCCGACCTCGTGCTCTCGGCCCGGTTCTCAGTCGTGGCGGGGGAGGCCTCGGCGTCCATGGAGACCATCGAGCAGATCGTGCGGTGGCGCCGCGACAACCAGCCGGGTGGTCAGAACGCCGGCTCCGTCTTCGTGAACCCCGAAGGAGACTCGGCTGGGCGGCTGGTCGAAGCGGCCGGCTGCAAGGGCCTGCGCATGGGTTCGGCCCAGGTATCGGAGCGACATGCGAATTTCATCCAGGCCGACCAGTCAGGAAGCGCCGACGACGTCGCCGCCCTCATCCGCGAAGTGCAGCGGCGAGTGAAGGACCATCTGGGGGTGGATCTGGCGCCGGAAGTACGGATGGTGGGGGAATTCGCGTGACGGCAGCGACGCGGATCCATCCCAAGATCAAAGAGCGGCGGGTGGCGGTCACCAAGGAAGCCGGCCGGCGGCGGCTGAAGGTTGCGGGAGCCGCCGGGGCGATGGTGCTAGTGGCGGCGGGCTTGTGGGGTCTGACCCGAAGTTCGCTGCTCGACATCGATGAGGTCCGCACCGTTGGCGCGGGCCAGACCCTCCTGGAGGAGGTGGTCCACGCCGGCAACCTCCGGGCAGGCCGGCCGATGACAGATGTCGACCCGGCAGCCTCCGCCCGGGGTATCGAGAAGCTCCCCTGGGTCGCAACCGCCGTTGTCGAGCGCAGATGGCCCGGGTCGATTGTCGTCACCGTCACCGAGCGCGCCCCCGTAGCCGGCGTGGCCCGGGGAGATGGAAGCTGGGCGCTGGTGGACTCGGACGGTCGGGTTCTGACGCTGATCGCCGGCCCGCCCGCGGGAATACCCCATGTCCATGATGCGGAGACCGTGCCCGAGCCCGGTGCGGAGGTGGCCGGCGAGTTGGCCGGAGCTGTGGCCGCCGCGGCCGCTCTTCCTGAATCGCTCAGAGAGGTCGTCGGCGGGGTCAATCTGCGCCCAGGGGGTGTCGAACTGGCCTTGACGGAGGGCGGCGTGGTCCGCCTCGGCGATCCCTCGAGGCAACTTGGCGAGAAACTTCGCGCCGCCGCGACTGTGCTCAGGCGCGTGGGGGTCGGGGAGGTGGCGGTCCTCGATGTGACCGTGCCCCGTGCCCCCGTTCTGGCCCGGTCCTAAGCTCCACTTGACCTGTGGACAACTGAGCGGTTACGGTTCGACCGTCACCTTAGCTTTACATAACTCTATACCTCCACTTGAGGTTTAGAGTTCCTAACCCGGGCTTGACCGAGCCATTTCACCCGACTGGGGGAGTACCCACAACCGATGTCTATCGCCACGCAGCAACATCACATCGCCATCATCAAGGTCGTCGGAGTCGGCGGCGGTGGCTCGAACGCCATCAACCGGATGATCGATGCCGGCCTGAAGGGCGTGGAGTTCATCGCCATCAACACCGACGGCCAGGCCCTCCTCATGTCGGACGCCGACACCAAGCTCGACATCGGGCGCAACATCACCCGAGGATTGGGTGCGGGTAGCGATCCCGAGGTCGGGAAGGAGGCGGCCGACGAGAACCGCGACACCATCGAAGAGGTTCTCAAGGGCGCCGACATGGTGTTCATCACCGCCGGCAAGGGCGGCGGCACGGGAACCGGGGCCGCTCCGATCGTGGCCGAGATCGCCCGCTCGCAGGGCGCTCTGACCGTGGGCGTGGTCACCCGGCCCTTCACCTTCGAAGGTAAGCGCCGAGCTGTTCAGGCCGAGACGGGAATCCAGCGCCTGCGTGAAGCCGTGGACGCTCTCATCATGATCCCGAACGACCGGCTCATCAGCGTCTCCAACGACAAGACCTCGATGGTGAACGCCTTCAAGATGGCCGACGAGGTGCTCCTGCAGGGTGTCCAGGGCATCACCGACCTGATCAACGAGCCCGGGCTTATCAACACCGACTTCGCCGATGTGAAGATGATCATGGCCAACGCGGGCACCGCCCTCATGGGGATCGGCACCGCGTCCGGGGAGAACCGGGCGGAGGAAGCCTGCCGGGCCGCCATCCAGAGCCCGCTGCTGGAGGCTTCGATCGAGGGTGCCAAGGGCATCCTGCTCACCGTGGCCGGTGGCAGCGACCTCGGCCTGTTCGAGGTCAACCGGGCCGCCGAGATGATCCAGCGCGACGCTCACCCCGACGCCAACATCATCTTCGGAAGCGTCATCGACGACGCCATGGGCGACGAAGTTCGAGTGACCGTTATCGCCGCTGGGTTCGACCGCTGGGACGAAGGCCGGGAGCGCCCTGAGTCAGGCCGCCGCCTCAGCTTGGCCGAGCCCGACGACTCGGAGGGTGACGAGGACGAGTACGACGACGACGACCTCGACGTTCCCTCCTTCTTGAGATAGTCCTCGAGTTCTTCGGAGGTATCGCCTCGGCCCGCTGGACGGAGCGGGCTGACGGCAGCCTCCATCACGCAGCGCCCGGCTTCGCTGAGCGAGGCCGGGCGATCTGCGGCAAACCCGTCTCTTGGGCTCGGCAGGTGCATGGCTCGGATGTGTTGGTCGTTGGGTCGCCGGGGGAGCATGTGGGGGAAGAGGCGGATGCCCTCGTCACCACTAACCCCGAGGTCGCCTTGATGGTGCGGACGGCTGACTGCGCACCGATGGCGCTGGCCGCGGCGGAGGGGGTGATCGGGGTCACCCATGGCGGCTGGAGAGGTTTGCTGGGCGGAGTGGTCGAGTCGACGTGCACCGCAATGCGCCGTCTCGGCGCGTCCAGGATCGAATTGGCGCTCGGTCCGTCCATCCGGCCGTGCTGCTACTGCTTCTCGTCCGACGACCTTGACTCGGTGGCCGAGGTGTTAGGCGAGTCAGTCCGGTCCCATGACCGCCATGGCAGGCCGGCGCTCGATCTTCCCGCAGCGGTGGCGGCCGCCGTCGCACGAGCCGGAGCCGAGCTGACTTTCGCCGATCCGCGGTGTACCGGGTGTGCCGAGGTGGATGGCACTCCCTCGTTCTGGTCGCACCGGGTCCGCCAGGACGCCGAACGCCAGGCCGTGGTCGCGTGGCTGAACTGACCGCTGCGGCGGTAGGCGCTGCTCTCGAGCGGGTCAGGTCGCGCATCGCCGACGCGGGCGGGGATCCGTCGAGCGTCACTGTGGTGGCCGTCACCAAAGGGTTCGGCGCCGAGGCTGTGACCGCCGCGCTGGAAGCCGGTTGCACCGACATCGGTGAGAACTACGCCGCCGAACTGTTGGACAAGGCCCCGGCCACCGCCGGGGCGAGGATCCACTTTCTGGGGGGCATCCAGCGAAACAAGATCGCTCGACTCGCGCCAGTGGTCCACGTTTGGCAGTCGGTAGACCGGTTGGAGGTCGCCGAGTCGCTGTCACGACGTGCTCCCGGAGCCGAGATACTCGTCCAGGTCGATTTGTTGGACGGCGCAGTGGCCGGGCGGTCGGGTGTCTCGGTAGCGGACGTCCCGGGATTCGTCGCATCCATCCGCGATCTGGGCCTTGACGTGCGGGGCCTGATGGCGATGGGTCCGCCGCCGCCCGAGAATCCGCTGCCGGGGTTCCGCCGCGTGGCCGACCTACGCCAGAGGCTCGGGCTGTCCGAGCTTTCGTTGGGCATGACCAGCGACCTTGAAGCCGCCGTCGAGGCGGGCTCCACCATGGTCCGGGTGGGCACCGCCCTCTTCGGCCCCCGCCCAAAGGCACGCTGAGCACAGGCCAGCCGTCTAGGCTGGCTCCCAATGGCAGGCATGTTCCGCCGCGCGATGGTCTACCTCGGCCTCGTCGAGGACGACTACGACGAGATGTATGACGCTGGCTATGAAGATCCAGCCGTCGGACAGGGTCTTCCTCCGCAGGGCCAGTATCCGCAGCAGGCGCAGCAGGGTTGGCCTCAGACCTATGGTCGCCAATTCCCGCCCGCTGAAGGCGAGCCCTCTCATGCCGGCGTGCGTCCGGTGCAGGCTGGATACCGACCCGATCCGAGTGGGCGAGGAGCCGGCGAGCTTGGCGGTATCGGAACCATCACGCCCCGTCCCACCGTTGTGCGGTCGGTCACGCCGCTGACGAGTGTGCGCCCGCACATCGTCGTGGCTCGTGATTTCGGTGACGCCCAGGAGATCGGCCGGCGCTTCCGCGAGGCCCAGGCCGTGATCGCCAATCTGCAGGCAGCCGAGCGCCCGCTTCGACGCCGACTCATCGACTTCTGCTCGGGTCTGGCTTTCGGCTCCGGGAAGATGGACAAGGTGGCCGATGGTGTGTTCCTGCTGACGCCTTCGAATGTCGAGGTATCCGAGGACGAGAAGAGGCGGCTAGAAGAGCGCGGCTTCCGCGGCTGATGCACCGGTTCGCAGAGCCCTCCGGGCTCTAGCCGACATCCTCCTTCCCGCCCCATGGAACTTGTCTGCCGGCTGCTCGACGTCTATCTGATCGTCATATTTGGACGGATCATCCTCTCGTGGTTCCCCACGCCGCCCGGCGGCGTGATGGCGGGTCTGCAGTCTTTCGCCTACACGCTGACTGAGCCAGTGCTCGCACCGCTCAGAAGGGTCCTGCCAACGGTAGGTTTCGGTGGCATGGGTCTGGATCTGTCGCCGATCATCCTGATATTCGGCGCCCGGATCCTGCAAGGGGTCATCTGCACATGAGCATGGATCTGTCTCCGAAGACGCTGCGCGAGGTCGAGTTCCGGGAAAAGCTCCGCGGTTATCACCCCGACGATGTCGACGACTTCCTCGAGCGCGTGGCCGCGGGGCTCGAGACCCTTCTCGACCGCTTGCGCGAGGCCACCGACCGAGCCAACCGCATGGAAGCCCGCACCACCGACCGCATCGACGACGATGAAGCGCTCAAGCGCACGCTCGTGCTGGCGCAACGCACGGCTGATCTCGCCATCCAAGAGGCGCAAGAGGCTGCCGCCGCGACGTTGGCCTCCGCTGAGGAAGAAGCTCGGTCTCTGCTCGCCAAAGCCGAGACTCATTCCAACGAGTTGCTGCAGATGGGCGAAGCCCAGCTACGTGATGACCTGAGGCGCCTCGAGGATGCCAAGGAGCGCCTTCTGGGCGATCTCGATGAGCTCCGCAGGTGGATGGACTTAGAACGCGACCGCCTGCGATCCGCGCTTGGGGACGCCTTGGCTCATATCGAAGACGCCATTCCGGCTGTCAATCCAGCGCCTTACCAGGAGCCAGTCGAGCTGCCCCCGGAAGGCTTGCAGTGGGGAGAACCCTCGCCGGCGCCCTCATCGGATGCCGATGAGCGATTCTCGCCAGCTCCACCGCCTCGGTCGGGCGAAGACGCCGAACCTGGCGCGACCAGTGGATAGGATGCCGCCCGGCCGTTACCGACCCCAACTCTGATCGGAGAGTGTTTCTGTGTTGCTCCTATTGACCATCGCCCTCGTGCTTGTCGGCGCAGTGGCGCTCGTCATCGGATTCGTGAATGACGCAATGTTCCCGATCTACCTGTCCATCGCGTGCAGCTTGCTGGCTGCCGTGGTGCTGGTGGTCTTCTCGAGGCTTTCCAGGGCCCGTCTGGAGCCCGCTACTGCTGGGCCGGTCGTTGCCGAAGAGCCGGCTCGCCCGTTGCGTCAGCGGTCCGGTGCGGAGTTCCCGATCGCCGACTACGAGGACCGTCGCGTCGCTGAGATCGTGCCGCTGCTCAGCGATCTGGATAACGACGAACTGCAGATGGTCAGGGAGCGTGAGGCCGACGGCCGGAACCGCACCACGGTCATTCGCCGAATCGACGATCTCATGGACGAGCGGACGGGCGTGGCCGTGGGCGCCCGAGACGATGCCGACCAAGGCGAGGACACCCTTGTCGGAAGCGCCGCGACATTCGGCCGCGATGAAGAGGACGAAGACTTCGAGGACGAAGAGGTCGATGAGGAGGACCTCTTCCCGATTGCGGACTACGACGAGCTGAGCGTTGCGGAGATACTCCCCGTGCTCGACGAGCTCACCCCCGACGAACTCGAAGAGGTTGGCGATCGCGAGGCCGAGGGACAGAACCGCGATGCCATCCTCGATCGGGTCGACGCGTTGCTCGACGAGGAAGAGGCGGCTGCGCCGGTGAAGAAGAAGGCCGCCAAGAAGAAGGCCCCGGCCAAGAAGGCCCCGGCCAAGAAGACGGCGGCATCCAAGAAGAAGGCCGCCAAGAAGAAGGCCCCGGCCAAGAAGAGCACAGCCAAGAAGTCGACGGCGAAGAAGTCGGGCGCCAAGAAGTCGACGGCCAAGAAGAGCACCGCGAAGAAGTCGGGCGCCAAGAAGAGCACGGCCAAGAAGTCGGCCGCGAAGCGGACGGCCCGCTAAACCCGGGTCACCCCAACCTTCACTTCGGCGCTGGGTCGACATGCTCGCCCTGCCGGACAAGCCTGATCACGACGCGCTCGAGCGCGCCGTTCTCGAATTCTGGGAGCGGGAGGGGACTTTCCAGGCGCTGCGCGAGAAGAACGCGGATGGCCCGCGGTTCAGCTTCATAGACGGGCCAGTTACTGCCAATAACACGCTCGGTGTTCACACGGCATGGGGTCGAACGCTCAAGGACGTATTCCAGCGCTACAAGGCGCTGCGTGGATTCCATCAGCGATACCAGAACGGATTCGACTGTCAGGGCCTCTGGATCGAAGTCGGCGTGGAGAAGGAACTCGGGCTTAACTCCAAGCGCGACATCGAGGAGTACGGGCTGGAGCCATTTGCCCGCAAGTGCCGGGAGGTCGTCGTTCGGTCGGCCCGACAGCTGACCGAGGGATCCATCCGACTAGGGCAGTGGATGGACTGGGGCCGCGACTACTTCACGTCATCCGACACGAACATCGAATACATCTGGCGATTCCTCAAGATCGTCCACGAGCGGGGCTGGCTATATCTGGGGCATCGGTCCACCGAGTGGTGCCCGCGGTGTGGCACCTCGATCTCGGCGCACGAGCTAGTGGGCAGCTACGTCGATCGCGAGGATCCGTCCCTGACGGTCAGATTCCCCCTTCTAGATCGGGAGGGTCAAGCGGTTCTGATCTGGACGACCACGCCGTGGACGCTGCCGGCGAATGTCGCAGTAGCGGTGCGCCCTGAGGCGGAATACGGACGGCTGTCCAACGGCGACTGGGTTGCGGTCGCGAGAGGCCAAGGCGAGTCGTTCGAGGAGGTCGTGACGGGCTCGGAACTGGTCGGCCTGCGCTACGAGGGCCCATTCGATCACCTGCCGCCGGGCCGAGACGTGGAGCATCGGATCATCGCCTGGGACGAAGTGTCGCTCGACGAAGGCACAGGGGCAGTGCACATCGCCCCCGGCTGTGGCGCCGAGGACTTCCAGCTCAGCCGCACCCATGACTTGGATGTCTTGATGCCGGTCGACGAGTCGGGGAAGTTCTTCCCGGACTACGGCTGGCTGGCCGGTCGCGCGGCCCACGACGCGGCCGACGACATCATCGGAGACCTCCGCTCCCGCGGCGTCCTTGTCGACGCGACGACGATCGTTCACCGCTATCCGGAGTGCTGGCGGTGTCACACGCCGCTGATCTTCCGGATCTCCGACGACTGGTTCATCTCGGTGGACGAGATCCGGGAACCCATGCGCGAAGCCAACCGCACCGTCGAGTGGATCCCGGAGTTCATGGGGCGGCGGATGGACGACTGGCTCGTGAACATGGCCGACTGGAACATCTCTCGGCGGCGGTACTACGGCCTGCCGCTGCCCTTCTATCCCTGTTCCTGCGGCCACCTGAACGTCATCGGATC